>NZ_JBIAVJ010000033.1:0-105396 GCF_042894025.1 Streptomyces sp. NPDC001549 | reverse complement strand
CGCACCGCGGAGTACGAGCCCGCGAACCCGATCCCCGCGATGACCACGGCACCCGCGACCACCACGCCTATGAGTATCCGGTGCGTACGAGTCAGCTGTAGCTGCGCCACTGGCCGTGCCCCCCTCGTTCCTCGCGTTGTCGTTATAGCCACCCTTGCATCAGGGGCTTGTGCAAGCGGGGGATTTATTTCGAATGGATGTTCGATATTACGGCTGGTGGGGGGAGTTGACGCCGTATTACGACATCATGGGCCCGGGGCTGGCGCCGCGTGGCGGAGTACGCCAGGTGAAGCGCCGTCAGCCCACCTGTGTCCTGGGGCTACAGGTCGTCCAGGAGCAGCTGGGCAAGCCGCTGCCGATACTCGGGGGTGCAGGACTCCACCAGGTCCGCGCGAAAGCCTCTGGACCGCCGACGAGCTGCAGGTACCAGCCGAGCGCCTTCTGCCGTTCCCTGGAAGACGTCCTGTTGACGACGGGGTCCTCGCTCGTGGCGGCGGGGCCCGCACGCGGACAGCCTCCGGCACATCAGCGCCGTGTGCGGCAGCGCACCCTCGGAGACCAGGCGGTACACGACCTGCCGCAACGTGACCTTCAGCGGCGCGTACCCGTCCACGATCTGCCGCCCGGACTCGAAGCAGGCCTCTTCCCTCGGCTATCGCGTGGGAAGAGGTGTCATTTTCCGGAAGTGGCTTGCCCACTGGGCCTGACCTGCACAAACAGGCCATCGGTGATTTCAGGGGTTCACACCTTCGGTCACATCTGCGGTCCCCCACCGGAGACAACCCTCCGGACAACGGTCCACGCCCTCTCCGGTGCAACCCCTCTCCACCGCCCGGGCGCCGCCTGCCAGTGAGGCGGCATACGCGCCACTGGCGGCGGGGATGCAGCCGGGGGCCATCGGGCTCCGGGGCCGACGCGACGGCTACCGTGCCCGGGGTGCCCGCAGGGAGTCCATTAGGGTCCATCACTGCGGCCCGGCACCCGGGCTGTGCGGCGCGGGCCGGCAACGGCCCCGGGGGCAGGGGGAACTGATGGAGTCTTTGCGATCCGATGACCCGCTGGAGATCGGCGGGTACCGTCTGCTGGCACGGCTCGGGTCGGGGGGCATGGGCGAGGTGTTCCTGGCCCGGACGGCGTCGGGGCGGGCGCTGGCACTGAAGACCGTGCACCGCGAGCTGAGCCGGGACGCGGACTTCGCGCACCGCTTCGACCGGGAGATACGCACCAGCGACCGGGTGCGCTGCCCGTGGACGGTGTCGGTGGTGGACTTCAGCCCGCCTGGAGCGTCACCGCAGTGGCTGGCCACCGAGTACGTACCCGCACCGTCACTGGGCGACTGGGTCCGCGAGCGGGGACCCCTGCAGGCTCCGGCCGTACGACGTCTGGGGCAGGAACTGTCGGCGGCGCTGGTGAGCGTACGGGCCGCAGGAGTGGTCCACCGTGACATCAAACCGGCGAACGTGCTGCTGGGCTCGGAACGGCCCTTCCTGATCGATTTCGGTATCGCCCGCACGGTCCGGGACCCCCGGCACACCCGCACCGGCACGGTCATCGGCACCCCCGGCTTCCTGTCACCGGAACAGGCCGCCGGCGCGGTGGCCGGAGCCCCGGCCGACGTGTTCTCCCTCGCCGCGGTACTCGTCTACGCGGCGACCGGCCGCAGTCCCTTCCTGGCGGACGGCGAGGAACTGGACCTGCCGGCCCTGCTGTACCGGATCGTGCACGACGAACCGCACCTCGACGGTGTACCGCGGCCGCTGCGTGCACTGGTGAGGGAATGCCTGGCCAAGGGTCCGCAGCAACGTCCCGGCCCCGAGGACATGGCGGCCCGCCTCGGCGGCGGCCCGCAGGGAGGCTGGGGTACCGCAGCCCCGCAGGCCCTGGCAGCCGAGACCGGACACCGGGAGACCGAACTCCGCCAACTCCTCACCCACCCCCGACCGGCCACCGCCACCCCCGGGGCAGACGGCACCCCCGGGGCAGACGGCACCCCCGGGGCGGGCGGCACTCCCCCCGCACCCGTGCCCGTACCACTGTCGCCGCCGCCGTTGCCGCCGGCCTTGCCGTTGCCGGGGGTGCTCGAGGGCGCCGGGACTCCCCCGTACTCCCCCGCACCCCCGGTGCGCGGGCCGGGGCGGGCGGTCCTGCGCTCGCGGGGCGCGGCCGCGGGTGCCGCCGCCGTCGCCGCGGCCGTCGCACTCGCAGTATGGCTCCCCGGACACCGCGACAACGGCAACGCCGACGGTGACGGCAGGCGCGGGACGGCCTCACCCGGCGCCTCCCCCGCACCGTCCTCACCCGGGCCGTCCTCGCCCGCACAGCCGACGGGCCCGGCAGGGGTGTTGCCGGCCGCGTGGGCCGGCACGTGGACGGGTGTCGGCCCCGGAACACCGGAGGCGGACGGCGTGACCCGGGCGCGGACGGGCGAGTTCTCCGTCACGGTCACGCTGAACGGCGGAGCGGTGGGCGAACTGGTGGGACGGCAGGTCAGCGACCTCAAGGAGGCTTCCACCGGGCGGAACCTGGGATGCACCGAAGCCCTGAGGCTGCAACAGGTCCGCGGGAACAGCGCGGTGTTCGAGGCGGTGACCAGCCACCCCACCGACCGTGCGGCGGTCTTCGAGTGCCCGCGGGGCAACCTGTACGTGCTGACGATGACGGACCCGGACCGGCTGACGCTGGAAACGGAGGGTGCGCAGTCGGCGGGGGCTCCCGCCGCGCTGACCCGCCGCCCGTGACCCCCCGGCCCTTTGACCTCAACCGGACTTGATGTTCTAGACATGGGGTCATGACCACTCCCCTGCGTATCGCACTCGTCGTCGCCAGCACCCGGGAAGGCCGGTTCGGCCCCACCGTCGCCCGCTGGTTCGAAACCATCGCCGCCGGCCGCACCGGCATCGAGCTCACCGTCGCCGACCTCGCGGACGCCGATCTCCCGGCGCACTGGACCCCCGACCTCTCACCACGCGGCCGTGCGTTCGTCGAGGACCTGGCCGAGGCGGACGCCTACGTGGTAGTCACCCCCGAGTACAACCACTCCTTCCCCGCCTCCCTGAAGCAGGCCATCGACATCGCCGGACCCATCTGGCGGCGCAAGCCGGTCGGTTTCGTGTCCTACGGCGGCCTCTCCGGCGGCCTGCGCGCCGTCGAGCAGCTGCGCCCGGTCTTCGCCGAACTCCACGCCACCACCCTCCGCGAGACGGTCAGCTTCCACCAGTTCCCCTTCGACGAGACCGGAATACCCCACGACACCGACGGTGCCCAAACGGCGGCCGCAGTCCTCCTCGACGACCTCCTGTGGTGGGGCCACGCCCTGCGCACCGGACGCCACCACGACAAGGCATCGAACGAAGCCGCCTGACAACCCCACACCCGTCCCCCTGCCCCGTCCGCCCTGCCGGGACGGACGGGGCAGGACAGGGGGGACGGGAGGGGACCGGCCCGGCTCCCGCCGGCCGGTCCCGGTCCCAGTGCTCAGGTGGGGGCGGCGCGGGGCAGGCCGGGCGCACGCAGTGCGTCCAAACGTGCCTGCGCCAGCCGGAGGTGGCGGGGGTCCAGAGCGGGCAGGGCACGCAGCAGGGCGACCAGTTCAGGCCCCGACTCCACCGCCGAGGCCCGGTCCCTGAGCTGCGTCCAGCAGTACAGGGCCCCGGCCGCCGCGGCATGGACCTCGGGAGCCGCCGTGCCCTGGCCGGCCTGCCGGGCCCGGCAGGCCCCGATCCACAGCCCGGTGGCCAGCGGGAAATCACCCGCCATCCGCGCCAGGTCCGCACGGATCTCCGCCCACTGGACCGCCTGCGGGGAAGAGGCCCCGAAGACGTGCCGGACATGTTCCTCCCAAGCCCGGGCGAGGGCAGCCGCCTCCAGATGATGCCCTCCGATCGCCAGCGCATGGATGTGCGGCCGCGGATCCCCGCCTTCCACCCCACCCGGGAACGGGACCACGGCCGGCACGGCGGCCGGGGCGCGCACCCCGCCGGGAAGCGGGTCCACGGCCGGCACGGGACCCGGCACGGGACCCGGGACGGCCTGTCCGTCCCCGTCCGGCCGCCACCCCTGCAGCCGCCGCGGATCCGGCGGATGCCCGTCCGACGGTTGCTGCTGCGGTCCCGGGCGCATACCCAGCTCACGGGCGGTCGGCAGGACCAGCGCACCCGGCGGAAGACCCGCCGCCCCCGCAGCAAGGGCATGCAGCTGCACATCGGACGGCCGGACCGGACTGCGCCGCAGCTGCTCGATCCACTGCCGGGTGTAACCACTGACCGCACCGTCCCCCGCGGCGAAACCCGGCGGACAGACCACCCCGTAGACCTCGGCACACGCAGACGCGGGCAGACTCCCGTACTCCTGGAGCAGCGGCCACGCATCCTTGTCCGCGGCCAGATCGAGGAGCACCGTCGTCAACCCGGCAGGACGGCCCCGCAGTTCACCACCCAGCCACTCCCACGGCAGCGCCGTATAGCGCACGGCAGCCTGCGAAGTCCCCGCCAGAGCAAGATGAAGCCGGCCGCCACGCCGGTCGACGGTCAGCCGGCCCGACAGATAGAGCAGCAGCGGACCCGGCGTCGCGGCAGCCGTACGCAGCCGCGCCAGAACAGTATTCGGGTCACGGGCCCCGTCCAGACACACCGTATCGGTCGGGAGTCCACTGCCCAGCAGCACCGACGCCGGCACCATCGCAAGTGCAGCAAGATTCGCGCTGGGAGCAAGGCGCACCGCGCCGCGGCGCACAACAGCATCCCCGGCTATCAGGAGAACATGCCCCCGCTGAGACCCCGGTCCGTTGAAATACATGAACAGACCGTACTCACCCCACAGACACCACCGAAAACCACCACGACCACAGAACAGCACACCACCCCGACCACCCCAGGAGACCCACCCCGCATCCTGTCCCCCACCCACAGGGGGAACGACGCACACGGCCACCACACAGGACACCACCACCCCGCCACCCCACCCTCCACCCACAAGGGGGACCGGCCCACAGACGACGGATCCCGCACCCACCGAAGGAACGCCGCCAAAGACGCCCACGCTCCACACCCACGGCAGACCAGGAAGCCTCTACGACGAAGCAGCCGACCTGGCAAACGTCCACCTCACCGATCCACAGAACACGCATGCGGCACCCACGCATCCCCGCGATCCAGTACGGGCCCACCGGATGACCGGTCCCGGCCCCGGCCGGCCCCGGCCCCGGCGAAAACGGACACGGCATGCCCGCCAACCCCCTGGACTACCCTCAGTCAGATGATCAAACACATGAACCAACTCGGCCCCGGTGCACCACACATCGGGCCACCGCCCACGGGCACGGCTGCCTCGGTGTGGTCCCTGGACACCACCGCGGACACGGTCGGCGGGTACCGTGTCGAGGAGGCGAGCGCCGTCCTGGACGCCGGGGAACGCGAGAAGGCCGCGCGGTTGCTGCTGCCCGGCCACCGCCACCGCTACCTCGCCTCGCACCTGGCACTGCGGGTCCTGCTCGGCGCCCGCCTCGGCCTGGACCCGCGCGAGGTCACCCTGGTCAGGGAGGACTGCCCGTGCTGCGGCGGCCCCCACGGCCGTCCCGCCGTAGCCGGCGGCGGCATCCACTTCTCCCTCTCCCACAGCGGCGACCTGGCCTACCTCGCCTTCGCCGCCGTCCCGGTCGGCGTGGACATCGAGGAGACACCCGGCGCGGACGCCGTGGCCGACGTCCTGGACTCCCTGCACCCGGCGGAGACCGCCGAACTGACCGCCCTCGCACCACCACGGCGCCCCGCCGCGTTCGCCCGTCTGTGGTCCCGTAAGGAGGCCTGCCTCAAGGCCGCCGGCACCGGACTCGCCCTCGGCCCGGCCGAGCCGTACGTCGGCTCCGCCCCCGCCCCGGCACCCGTGACGGGCTGGATCCTCACCGACCTGCCCGCCCCCGACGGCTACGCCGCAGCCCTCGCCGTCGCCGTCGCCGTCGCCGTCGCCGACCACCATGAGCGGGGGAACCGGGCATGATGATCACCGTGCCGGGCGGACACGTCACCCTCTCGGACCGCCGCACCGAACGCACCTGGACCGTCGAGGTCGCCGCCTTCCGCCTCGCGGCGTACCCGCTCACCCAAGCCGCCTACGCGCAGATCACCGCAACACACCCCGGCAGCACACTGGACGGTCAGGACAGCGGACAGCTCCCGGCCCACAGCCTGTCGTGGTGGGACGCCATCCGGTACTGCAACACCCTGTCCCGGCAGGAAGGACTGACCCCCGCCTACCACCTCCCCCACACCACCGACACAGCGGACAGCGGGGACGGCGAGGAGGCCGGCGTCACGTGGGACCGGGACGCGGACGGCTACCGGCTGCCGACCGAGGCCGAATGGGAACACGCCTGCCGGGCCGGCACCACCGGCCCCCGCTACGGCCCCCTCGACGACATCGCCTGGCACCGCGGGAACTCCCAGGAACGCATCCACGAAGTCGGTGGCCGCCGCCCCAACCCCTGGGGCCTGTACGACATGCTCGGCAACGTCTGGGAATGGTGCTGGGACCTCTACGACCCCGCCGTGTACGGCACCTACCGGGTACTACGCGGCGGCGGCTGGTTCGACGAGCACTGGAGCTGCCGCGCCTCCGTACGCCGGCGCAGCCACCCCACACTCCAGATCGAGGACGTGGGACTACGCCTCGCCCGCACCCTGAGGCCCTGAGGCCCTGAGCGGCCACCCCCGCCCTCCTTGGCGCACGCCAACCACGGAAAGCCCCCCGACAAGGACCGCTGCACCAGCCGGGACCGGCTGAAGCGGAACCGGGCGGTGACCACCCGGTTCGACACGCTCGCGGTCCGATTCGAGGCCACCGTCCACATCGCCGCGATCAACGAATGGCTGTGACCTCACGGAGGTGTCGGTCCCTCATGCACCGAGTGCCGGTGGCCATCCGCGCGCTCATGCCCCACCTGTAACCGCGCTCGCTCGGCATCGCGGGGCCGGTCAGGGACAGCGGCCGGAGCAGGCACAGGCAGGACAACGGCGGCAGTACCGCCGAGGAGCGTGCGGTGGCGAAGTCCGGCAGCCCGGCGGCCCGGCGATGGTGAGGACGGTCGCCGGAGCATGATGAGCAGCCATTGCCCCCTCAGTCGGTTGCGTGACCTGCAGCGTCGAGTGTCCGGTTGAGCTGGTGGAGGTGGTCGGCGGCTACGGATGTGCGGGGGTTGTTGAGCCGGACGAGCGAGTCGTGTGCGGCGGTCAGGGCCGCGTGGGCTTCGTGGTGGCGCGTCAGGTGGCGCAGGACGATGCCGAGGTCGAGGCGAGCCGGTTCGCTCCAGGCGGGCATCTGCGCTGCCTGGAAGTGGGTGAGTGCGTAGCTCAGGGGGTGTTCCGCTTCGTTCCATCGGTGGAGGGCGGCGAGGTCGTTGCCGATGTGCTGGCGGGTTACGGCGAGGTAGAGGCCGATCAGTTCCTGGGGCTTTCCGGGGACGCCGGCTTGGCAGATGGCTTCGCTGCGTCGGTGGATGGCCAGGGCTTCCTCGGCGCGGCCGGTCTGGCGCGGGTGCTGGCCGAGGGTGTTGAGGACGGTGAGTTCGGCGAGGCGGCTCTGTGGGCCGGTCTGCCTGCCGAGGTGGTCGGCGGCTTCTTGGAGCCAGGTGATGGATTCGCCGGTCCGTCCGAGCCGGTGGAGCGCGCCGGCGACGTAGCCCAGGGCCCAGCCGACCTGGAGCTGGTCGCCGCTTTCACGCGCTGCGGCCAGGGCGGCCTGTGCGGTGGTCAGGGCGGCGGTGTGGTCGTAGAGGCACATGTTGTAGGCCCAGGACAGGTAGTTGAGGTGGACGGCCTCGTCGTGTCTGCTGCCCAGGGCGCGGGCGGAGTCGACGGCCCACTGGAAGACCTGTGCCCAGGCTTCCCAGTGCGGGGTGCGGTCGGAGAACCAGTGCATCGCCTCGGCGGTATCGATGACCTGTTGGTGCAGGCCCCGGGCTTGGGCGCGGCCAAGGGCGGCGAGCCACTGGGCCTTCTCGGCCTCCAGCCAGACCCGTGCCTGTTCGTGGTCGGCGGGTGCGGTGGCGGGATCGGGGGTGGGGCTGGTGTCGGGGTGGGGTGCGGTGTCGAAGAGGCGGGCTGCGGCCGTGGCGCGGTGCAGTGTCCAGAGGTCGGCCCGGTTCTGGGCGGCGGTGGTGTGCGCGGGCTCGTCCTCTTCGGCGAGTTGTTCGGCGGCGAAGAGGTGGAGGAGGTCGTGGAAGCGGTAGCGGTCGGCGGTGGGGTGGGGCTGGAGCAGTCCGGCGTCGGTGAGGTCCTGTGCGCATTTGGCGGCTTGGCGCAGGGGCAGTCCTGCCAGGAGGGCGGCGCTCTGGGGGCTGAAGTCGGGGCCGGCGGCGAGCGAGGCGCGGCGGAAGACGGTGCGGGTGGGTGGGGGCAGTTGCCGATAGGACAGGGCGAAGGCGGCGCGGACCTGCAGTGAGCCGGCTTGCAGGGTGTCCAGGCGTGTGGTGTTTTCGGCGAGCTGGGTTGCGAGTTTGCTGAGGTGTTCGCCGGGGCGGGCGGCGAGGCGTTGTGCGGCGATGCGGACGGCGAGGGGGAGGTGGCCGCACAGGTCGGCGAGGTCGCGGGCGGCCTGGCTCTCGCGGCGTACCCGTTCGGGACCGATGACGCGGGTGAGGAGTTCGACGGCTTCCTCGCGGCGCAGCAGCGTGAGTTCGGGGCGGTGGACTGCTTCGAGGCTGGCCAGGGTGTTGCGGCTGGTGATGAGGGTGAGGGTGGGGCTGTGGCCGGGCAGCAGGGGGCGGACTTGGTTCTCGTCGGCGGCGTTGTCCAGGAGAAGGAGGATCCGGCGGTCGCGCAGTAACGAGCGCAGGAGCCCACTGCGGTCCTCGGTGGTGGTGGGGATGGCGGTGTCGGCGGTGCCGAGGGCGCGCAGGAGCCGGGCGAGCGCGTCGCGCGGCGGGGTGGGGTGGGGGTCCATGCCGCGCAGGTCGATGGCGTACTGGCCGTGCGGGAAGTGGGGGGCGAGGGTGTAGGCGGTGTGGACGGCGAAGGCGGTCTTGCCCAGGCCGGGCTGTCCGCTGACCACGGCAACCGGTGGGTGAGCGGGGTCGAGGTGTTCGGCCAGGGCACGGAGCCGTTCCAGGGCAAGGCCGCGGGCTGTGAAGTCGCTGAGGTCGCGCGGCAGTTGGAGGGTGTGGTGCGGGACGGGCCGTGTCTCTGGCTGCATGGCGGGCCCGGCTCCGGAGCGGGGGCGGGGGCGGCCGAGGCCGGCGGCGTGTTCCAGTTCGGCGGCGGCCGCATCGTCCAGGTCCAGGGCGGTGGCCAGGGCTTGGACGGTACGGCGCTGCGGCCCCCGGGAGCGTCCGCGTTCCAGGTCCGAAAGGGCCCGCACGCTCAACCCCGCGGCCTGCGCCAGTTCCTCCTGGCTGAGCCCTGCACCCGTTCGCAGAGCATGCAGGCGCGCGGCGAACCCCTCGTTACTCATGACTCGAATCCCCTGGTCGGCGTGGTCCCCCCGAGTCGGCGGGTTCTACCGGCAGAAGTATGCCAAGACGTTACATCTACTTCTGCCGGTGGAACTTCGTGGTCCGTATCCCGTCCGGGCAGGTTGGCTGGGCACCGGCGGGCGGGGCCGGAGCCGTTCGACTTCTGCCGACGGAGCCGCATGGTCCGGCCCCGTGTCCGCCGTGCCGGCCCGACGTGGCACGGACGGCGGCGGCCGGTCCGCCGGCATCACGGTGCCCCGGGCCGCCCACATCGCCGTCCGGCAACCGGTGCCGCACGCCCGCTCCGGTTCCAACGACCGTCTTGACCCTGGGGAACGACATGTTTGCAAGAGGCTTCCGCGTGCTGCGAAGGCTGTCCCTACCCGTCCTTTCGCTGCTCTTCCTCGCCACGATGCTGCCCACACCGACGGCCGCGGTGGCGGCGTCCGGGAGCAAGTACGGAGACGCCCGCCTCGACCAGTGGTCGTCGCTGACCACCCACAACTCCTACGCGGACTCGGGGGTGGCGCCGCCGCGGAACCAGTCGCGCAACATCTCCCGGCAGCTCGACGACGGCGTGCGCGGGCTGATGCTCGACACCTACGACATCGCCTACGACCAGGAGGGCAACGTCGACCTGATGCTGTGCCACTCCACGTTCTCCTGCCACGAGACCTTTCGCAGCGGGCTCAGCAGGGTGGTGGACTTCCTCAAGGCCCACCCGGACGAAGTGGTCACGGTCTTCCTGGAGAACTACGCCAGCCGCGCGTCGCTCACGGAGGCGGTCAGCGACGTGCTGGAGGCCGAGAACGCGAAGAACCTGCTGTTCTCGCCCAACCAGTACGACATCGACAAGCGGAACTGGCCGCGGCTGCGCGACATGGTCTCCGACAACCGCCGCCTGGTGATTTTCCAGGACAGGTGGGGAGAGGACGTCCCGGTCAGGTCCAGCGACGGGAGCAAGGAATACGGGCGCCTCATGTACACCTGGGCGCGCACGGTGGAGACGCTCTACGACTACGACGGCCGGCCGAGCGGCTGCGCATCGCGCAACAGCAACCCGGTGGGGCAGAACCCCATGCCCGGTACGGCCCTGACGCCGCTGTTCACCATGAACCAGTTCGACTCGAGCGTGTTGAACCCCGAGGCCAAAGCGCGGGGCGACAACGGCTCGGCCCTGAAGAAGCGCATTGACAAGGACTGCCATCCCGCCGCGGGCCGTAACCCGAACTACGTCGCGGTGAACTTCTACGAGCAGAGCGACACCGGCGGCGTCACCCCGATGTCCGTGGTCAACGAACTCAACCGCAACGCCCACATCTTCCCGCCGCACCCGGCGCTGTGGACCGTCACCCCGAACAAGCAGTTCATCGGGCAGACCTACGAGACCACTGCACCGAACCGCTGCATGGTGCGGGGCGAGGACTTCCCCGACGGCTCGGGCGGCGTGGTGACGCAGCGGGCCTGTGCAACCCCGGCGCCCAGCAGCCAGCAGTGGACGGTACCCCTGCCGCCCTACGACAGCAAGAACTACTACTGGATCAAGGCGGGCAACGGCTACTGCCTCACCGTCCCGTGGAACCTCGGCGTGCCGCCCGGCAACGGCATGCAGCTGTTCTGGTGGCCGTGCGAGAGCCGGTGGGCCTCGGACAACCAGCTCTGGGAGGTCATGCCGGCGGAGCAGTACGGCGGGCGGCGCGCCACCTACTTCATCAACCGGTGGACCGGCAAGTGCCTGACCCTGGACCCGGCAACGAACGGCGGCAAGGCCGGCAAGGTCACCCAGGACGTCTGCCCGACCCGCTGACGGATCCCGACACCAGCCCGGCCGATCAATCGGCCGGGCTCTCGTCATACTTTCCGCACGGGCATGCAGGCGGCGGAGCGGGAGACCGAGGCCGTCACCGACTCGCCCTGGGTGACCGCGCCGTCGGAGGCTCTGGTGCGGCGGGTGCGGCGGGTCCTGGAGGGCTCGGGGCCGGTGCGCTGCCCCGTGCAGGACAGGTCAGCCGGCGTCGGCTGATCCGTCGGGCACCTCGACGGGACGTAGCACGGTCAGGGACTCTTCCTGGCGGGCGACCATCGCGAAGGAGAACGTGTCGGCCTCCAGACAGAGGCCGACGTCGTCTGGATGAACACCCTGGTATCCGCGTCGAACCCCGTCGGCAAGGTCGGCGGCTGCCCGGGAGGTCCTCGCGCGGTGGAGATACGGAGCCACCTCGGCATCGCCTCCGGCGAGATGCCGGCCGATGTATTCAGCGCAGGCCAGGTCCTCGGCGGCCTGGCCCTCGTCGCCGGTGACGACGAACGTCACCGGCCCGGGCCCCGCGGCCTTCAGGAACCGCGCTGTCGCGCCGGCCACCACGAAACTCGCGCACAGGACCAGCGGCGAACTCGCGACGGCCAGGGCGCCGACGGTTCCTGCCGTCGTCTTCTGCACCACCGTGCAGCCGGTCAGATCGAGGGACCTGATCAGACCGGGTGAGTTCACCGTGTCGAAGCCCGCTGCCGGAGCACCGTCCTTCAGTGCCAGCCAACCCGGACGACTCTCCTTCAAGGCCAGTGCCTCATCCTCCGACGAGGCCAGGACGATCCGCTCGGCGCCACGCGAGAACGCCCAGGCAGCCACGGTGAAGGCCCGCATCACGTCGATGACGACCGCAACGCGCGGAACGTCCGTCAGCTCCGGAATACCGACAAAACGATGGTTCATCTCGCCATTCTCGCCGAGGCCCGTGTGGCTGATGCCGACGGGCGATCCAGCGGGCGTCACCGGGGGCTCGGGACACGTCGCCGCCGTCGTTCGGCATCGACACGTGCCTCGCCGAAACCGGACTCAAGCTGACGGCAGCACAGGGGCAAGCTGAGCGACCGTCGGTTTCGGAATCTTTGATTGCGGGGACGGTGTCCCGACATCGCCGTGATTGTCTTGCGCCATGACGGCGCCTGACGTGACAGCCGAGGAGGACCATGGGTTGGAAGAAGGCCAGACGCCGGACGGCCACGTCGGCCGGTCTTGTCGGAGTGGTCGCCCTCGTCCTGGCAGCTCCGCCTTCGGTCGGCGCCGAGCCCCGGGCCGGGACCGCGCAGCTGTTCGGGGCCGCAGCCGCACAGCAGCACGCCTCCCCGGCGCCGCCTCCGCCCCGACTCCCCCGCGACTTCCGCGGCAAGGGCAAGTGGATCGTCCGCGACCTGGACATCACAGTGCCGTTCACCTGGGAGGGCAGGGACGGCGACAGCCAGATGACCGCGGGCGGCCCGCAGTACCCGATCTGGTTCACCAACCTGATCTACCACGACACGCTCTACACGCTGACATACAAATGGCCCGGTCTGAACGAGCATCCCTGCTCACGCATCCCCGGCTTCAACCTGGAGGCACTGAACCAGGGGTTCGAGAACGCCCGGTTCGTCGGGCCGGAGACCCTGCGGCGCACCCCGCAGCGGCACGTGAACCACTGGAGGGTGGGCGTGGTCTTCCCGAACCTGCCTCCCGGGAACTACCCGCGTGTCCCGCTCGCGCTGGGCGACATCTACGTCGACGAGGACAACCGAGGCACCTTCTGGCAGGTACTGCAGTTCGGTGTCCAGAACCTCTACGACCCCGAGCTGGACGAATGGCTGGTCATGGACACCTTCGAGCACCGGCCCGGGACCGTGACACTTCCCCAGCGGTGCGAGCCGCCACGGTGATCGTGTCCCGGCTCAGACCGACAGCGCCGTCAGGCTCGGCAGCCGCACCGCGTCGTCGTGAGCGTTCTCGCATCTCGACGGCAGGGCCGGCCAGGCTGTTGGCCGTACCTGCGATTTCGGGGCGGCGAAACCCCGTAGGCGCCTTGTTCAGGACCGTTCGACTTCCGCCATCAGGAGTCGGAGGGTCAGGGAGTGCTTCTCCGGCGGCAGGACGTCGAGCGCCGCGCGGGCGTGGGTGGTGCCGGCGGTGACGTCGCCGGAGCGGGCGAGCATGAGCGCGCGGTGCATCTCCAGGTGGGTCCTGAACCGGGGCAGGGTGGCGGGGAGTTCCGCTGCTGCCGCGTCCTGTGCCGTGACGGCGGTGGTCTCGTCCCCGAGCCGGGCGGCGAGCAGGGAGATGAACACGTTGACCCGCCACCAGGGGACGGCGTAGTCGGAGGTCTGCTCGTAGGAGCCGGCCTGGTCGAAGATACGCCGGCCTTCGGCGAGGAGCTGTCGTGCGGTGGTGTGGTCGCCGCGGACCGCTGCGGCGTGGGCCTTGCCGAAGACGGCGTTGAGGAGGCCGAGGGACGGCCGGTCGCTGAGGGCCATGGCCTGGTCGGCGAGGACGTCGGCGACGGGCAGGGCAGCGCCTTCGTAGCCGAGGGCGATCGCGGCGCGGCCGCGGACCCAGACGCGGGTGGTGGTGTCGCCGGAGGCGTCGGCGGCCTTCGCGGCCATCCGGTACCAGTGCACCGCCTTGGCCCCGTCCGCGCCGGGGAACGTCTTCGCGTACAGGGTCATCAGGCGGGCGGCGACCGACCACAGGCGGGGATCGTCGAGCTGCTGCTGCACCGTGACGAGCTCGGCGCTGACGCGGCGCTGGATGTCGGCTGCGCCCAGGCTCATGTACTCGGTGCCGTAGACGGCCAGCTTGGCCTCCCAGGCATCCACCGAGGGGCCGCCGGACAGGCGGGCGGCGAAACCCGCGCTGAGGAGGTCCGAGGCCACAACAGGTGCTATGGCGGCGCCCGCCGCGTCGGTGAGGAACTCACGTCGGTCCACTTGACCCTCCAGAACAGCCAGGGGCACATCCAGCACCGCGGACAGGCACCGCAGGTAGTAGGCGCCGGGCGTGACCGTGCCCCGCTCCCAGCGGGACACGTACTCCCGGGTCAGACCGGTCCCGTACCGGGCGTTGATCTGGTCGGACAACCTGCCCTGCGACCATCCTCGCGCCGTACGCAGGTCTCTGATCAAGTCCCCTAGGTCCATCACTCCATCTTGCCCCTACCGATGCCCCTGGTGAGGGGACATCAGATCACCGACGGTATCGGTGCAGGGGACAGGTCGAAGGCGCCGTGCAGGCGTCGAGGAGCGGTGGGCGGCAATGACGTACGACAGCGGGCCCGGTGCACCCGGCGGCGGGCAGGGCGGGCAGGGCGGGCAGGGCGGGCAGGGCGGGCAGGGCGGGCAGGTGCATGTGACGCTCCCCGAGCGCGATCCTGAACCCGTCCCGGGCTGTCCGGAGTATGCAGGGGCCGCAGTAGCGCGTGCTGGATGCCGGCGGGCCGGGGACGTGTCCGGGGTGTCCGACAGCAACGTGGCCGTACGCCGCCACCCGCACGCCCGAGACGGGGCAGCGGGGTGATCGACCGGACGGACATCGGGGAGCGCGTCCAGGACGCGTACGGCAGGATCGGGATTCTGCGGGACATCGACCTCCGATGGGAAGACCCCTCCGACCCGCCCGGCGGCCGCCGACGGCACATGGTGGCGTTCATCTCGCCGGAGCACGGCGGGCGTGAATGGCACGCCGACCCCGCCACCGTGCAACGGGCGTGAACCGGGCGGGTCGTACGGGCGCCAGGCGTGCTCCTTCCGGATCTTCGTCGCGGTCCCGGGCGGGCGGTACAGTGCGCGCCGTGGACATACCCGACTGGTACGTCTGGATCGCTCTCGGTCTGGCCGTCCTGCAAGCTCTTGGCCTCGTTCCCATCGTCCGCCGGTTGCGGGGCCCTGACCCCGTGGTGCGTTCCAAGGCGCGTCTCGAACTGCTGGATACCGTCGCCGCCCTGCTGCTCATCGGCGGCCTGCTGCTGAGCCTCATGGTGGGGAAATCCTGGTTCTGGCTCGCTCTCACCGGTTTCGCGCTCATGACCGCCGTCTACGTCGTGAAGGGTGTCCGCCGGCTCCGCGCCCGCCGCAGCCCCGCTTCCTGATCCGTAGGACAGGCCGTAGGGCCGGCGACGACGGCTGGACCGCGTACGGCTGCGTTCCTGACACTCGCCTACGCGGCCAGTGCCGCTGAAGCGCAGGAAGGCCCCCGTGCCTCTTCAGTTCAAGAGGTCGTTGCAACACCCCGACGCAGGGGGACGCGATGGACTTCGAGATCCGGGACGATCGGAGGCCTCAGGGGGCGAAGAAGCTCCTGAAGGAGCGTGAGGCCTACCTTGCTCTTGTGGATCAAGGGATGGGGAGCGCGCAGGCATGCCGGATCGTGGGAGTGCATCCCCGGACCGGTCGGGATTGGCGATACGGCCGCCCCGAGGGACGTAAGAAGAGACCGCGGCTGCGGGCGCTGGACGCGCCGGCGGTCGCGGTCCGCCAGGGTGGCCCGAGGCCGATCGAGGTCCGAGGGGACTCGCGGTATCTCGGCGAGGACGAGCGGATACACATCGCCGACCGGCTGCGCGAGAAGGCGACGGTGCGTGCCATCGCTGCTGAGCTGGACCGCAGCCCGTCCACGATCAGCCGAGAGATACGCCGCAACCGGCATCCCGGCAACGGCCAGTACCGGCCGCACGCCGCGCATGCCCGTGCCAGGGCAAGGCGGCCCCGTCTCAAGGGCGGCAAGATCGCGGCGAATCCTCGGCTGCGCGAGACCATCCAGGGATGGCTCGGGCTGAAGTGGAGTCCCGAGCAGATCACCCGGAGCCTGCGTCTGCACTTCCCCGACGAGCCGGAGATGCACGTGTCGCACGAGACGATCTACCAGGCTCTCTACGTCCAAGGCCGGGGCGAACTCCGCCGCGAACTCGCCAAGGCCCTACGGACCGGCCGCACGCTGCGCAAGCCCCAACGCCGACCCGACCAGCGCATCCCTCGCTTCATCGCCCCCATGGTGATGATCAGCGACCGGCCCGCCGAGGTCGAAGACCGGGCCGTTCCCGGGCACTGGGAAGGCGACCTGATCATCGGCAAGAACAACAACTCAGCGATCGGGACCCTGGTCGAGCGGACCACCCGCTACGTGATGCTGGTCCACCTGCCCGGCAACCGCGACACCATGACGGTTCGCGACGCCCTGGTCGACACCATGGGCACGCTTCCGGCCCACCTGCGAGGCTCACTGACCTGGGACCAGGGCGCGGAGATGGGACGCCATGACGAGTTCTCCATGGCCACCGGCATGCCGGTCTACTTCTGCGATCCCTCCAGCCCCTGGCAGCGCGGCTCCAACGAGAACACGAACGGACTGCTCCGGCAGTACTTCCCCAAGGGCACCGACCTGTCACGCCACAACCGCGAGTACCTGGACGCCGTCGCCGCCGAACTCAACGGCCGCCCACGCAAAACGCTCGGCTGGGAAACCCCAGCCGAGCGTCTGTCTAAGCTACTGACAACAGCCGCATGACCAGCGGTGTTGCCACGACCCCTTGAATTCGCCCCTGCTGGGGGCCTTCCTGTCGTCTGCCGGCCTTCTGGTGCGGGCGGGTCTTCAGCCGTTTCCGGCGGGGTACGGGAGCGGGCGAACATCCCGGCCGCTTCCCCCTCCGGATCCGTTCACGGAATACCCGCCTGTCCGCAGTCAGACCGTCACCCTGCGGATACGTCATGCAGCCGGCACACCGCGACGATCAGTAGCTGTCAGCCCCCACGACGAGATCAGGCCGCCGACGACGATGTGGCTCTCGGCGCCCACGCGCAGACGCAGGCACAGACACAGCCACCGCGGGCATCAGCCGGCGGTGGCTCAGCCTGAACATCATCGTCCGGGTATTCGAACCGCACGATCACCGGGACTGCTTCCCCGCCTCACCGCCGAAATCCCCACCTTGCTGCCGCCCCGGCTCGTTACCGGGATTCGGGCCCGTGCTCCCGCCCGGCTTCTCCTCCGGGCCCTGGCCCGGTGCCTTCCCGTGCCCGTTGCCGGGGCCAGTGCCCGAACCCTGGCCCGGTGCGTTCCCGCGATCCTGGCCCTGGCCCCTGCCCGGCTCGTTCCCGGGCGCCGTTCCGGGATCGTTGCCAGCGCCCTTGTCCGGGGCGTTGCCGGGCTTCTGGCCGGACTCCGGCACCTTCCCGGGGACGTTGCCCGGCTCATGGCCCGGCAAGCTCCCGGATTCCTGACCGGTGTCCTTGCCCGTGTCGTGGCCGGGGGCCCTCCCAGGCTCGTGGCCGGACCCCGGCACCTTCCCGGGAGCCCTGTCCGGGGCCTGGCCCGCGCCCTTGCCGGGCGCCCTCCCGGGACCCTGGCCCGACTCCTGACCTGGCACCTTCGCAGGGTCGTGGGCGGGCCCCCGATCAGGCTCCTGGCCGGGCACCTTCCCCGACTCCTTCCTTGGGCCCCTGTCCGACTCCTTCCTTGGGCCCTTGTCCGGCTCCTGACCGGGCACCTTCCCCGAGCCCTTCCCAGGGGCCTGGTCCGGGTCCTGGCCGGACTTCTGGCCCGACTCCTGACCCGGCACCTTGGCCGGAGCCTGACCGGGCGCCTTGCCAGGCACCTTGCCTGCTTCCTTGCCCGGCACCTTCTCCGAGCCCTCTCCCGGGTTCTCGCCCGACTCCTTGCCAGGCGACTTCCCCGAGTGCTCGCCGGAGTCCCTGCCCGGGTCCTTCTCCGCGTCCTTGCCCGGAGCCTTCCCGGGAGCCTGGCCGGACTTCTCACCCGCGTCCTCGCCGGGCGCCTTTCCCGGGCCCTCACCTGGCTCCTGGCCGGACTTCTTGCCCGGCTCCTTGGCCGGATCCTTCGCCGGGGCCTCACCGGGCTCCTTGTCCGGCGCCTTCCCGGGGACCTTGTCCGGGGCCTGGCCCGACTCCTTCCCCGGGTTCTCGCCTGACCCCTGACCCGGGTCCTTGCCCTGGGCCTTCTCCGGGGCCTGGCCGGGGTCCGTACCGGACTCCTGAGCTGGTGCCTTGCCGGGCTCCTGGCCCGGTACCTTCTCCGAGCCCTCGTCCGGGTTCCGGCCCGGGTTCTGGCCCGGGTTCTGGCCCGGCTTCTGGCCTGGGGTCACGTCCGGTGCCTTCCCAGGGGCCTGGTCCGGGACATCGCCCGGGGTCCGGCCCGGGACATTGCCCGGACTCTGAGCTGGGACGTTCCCGGAGTTCCGGCCCGGCGCCTGGCCGGGGGTGGACTCCGGGGGCTGGTTCTGGCGCGTGTCAGAGGGTGGCTGGACTGATGCCGGGTGGGCCGCCGGCAGGACCGGGTAGGCAGAGCCGGGGGTCTGGCCCTTCGGGGGCGGGACCTCGCGGTCGTGCTTGCCCTCCGCCGCTCCGCTCGGGCGCTCGTACCATCCCTTCCGGTCCTGGTCGAAGACCGTGACGGTCTTCACCGGCTTCACGGCGGGCTTGACCGCGACGAGGCCGGAGGACCGGAACGAGGACCACTTCGTGCCGTTGTACGTCTGGCTGCCCCTGACCGCGACGGGCGGATTCAACGGGTTGCCGCAGGCGCAGCGGACCCGGGGCACACCCCGGCCGTCGACCAGCACCGGAGTGCCGGCCTGCAGGACCGCCTGGTAGCTGGTGGGCGCGCCGTTCCGGTATCCGTGGTTGGTGACCCTGGTGTCCCAACCCAGTCGTACGGGCGTCAGCGACCGCAGGTAGGAGGGAATCCCGGTCTGCCGGATACCCAGCGAGACGGCAAACGCCCTGCCCTTGTCCGGGTGGTCCGTGAGGAACCGGATCTGTTTCCCGACGTCACAGCTCGCGACGTTCCGCGTTCCGCCGTACAGCCCGGGATACCCGCCGTCGACCTCGAGCGTGCGCGCACCGCCCGTGGCGCTCGCAGTACTCGTACCGTCCTTCACATTCACGCCTGCGGGCATGGGCATGACGTTGGCGACGCTCTCGGCCTGTGTGGCTGTCGAAGGAGTGAACGGGTCGGGCCCGGCCTCCGGTGCGGCCTGGAGGAAGACCTCACCGCCCATCGTGGTGTTCCCGCCCAGCACGGTGAAACTGAGGACCACCGCCGACACCACGGCCACCGCCGTACTCACACTCAGCACGGTCCTGCGCGATCGCCACCTGCGAACCCGGCCACCGCCACCCGTCGGCGGCAGCGAAGACCCGCCGGACGAGACCGGAAGGGGCCCCGACGGGGGCCCCGAGGGAGGCGGAGGACCTGGTGGCGGAGGGGGCGGCGGGGGCGGCGGCTCTCCATGCGCGCCCCCGCCCGACAACGGGCCGGGCGGCGGTCCGGTGGGGCGCTCGGAGGAAGGAGGCAGAGAATTCACGACGCTCGCCCCCCGACACAGGGCAGCGGGTAGACCACGGTGACTCGCATGCGCTCACTCCTTCCGAACGGTCAACGCCTCCACATCCCGGAGGTGGAACCTGGAACTCTGGACATCTGGAAACGCCCGGGCGGAACCGTCCGCTACGCGTGCGTCCATCTCCTGAGTAAGCCCCCTCCGCCGCACCAGGTCATGCCGCGACCTTTCGGGACTTGACAAACCCCCCTTCTTAAGCCGAAGGCGTCTCTGCCGACCGTCGTCAGCCCGACCGGGATCATCGGCGGCCGTTACCCGGCACGCCCCCCGCTCTGTCTGGACCGGCATGTGCGGGTGATCGCCGAGCCGGTAACGCGTGCCGTCGTCGAGGGCACCTACCGGGCGACCGGGACGGTCATCGAGGCGGTGGGATCGTCCCGTGGACGCCGACGGGCCCGGGCCCGAGCAGTTTCAGCGCCGGTGCTGGGCAACTCCAAGCGTGGTGATGATGCGGGGTGAGGGCAGCGCTCCCGTTGCGCACGGGATGGAGTTGTCTCCGGGACCGGGCTGTCTTTTCGTGTGCGACGACACGGTGAACACGAGCGAGTCGTGGAGCCGTCGTTCGCTCAGAAGGCCTCTACGTGTGGCCGTACCGACGGCAGCCCCCACAGTTCCAGCGCTCCGCTGATCAGGTCGGCGAGGAACTGGACCGCGCCCCCGGCGTAGTGCCACCAGCCGCCGTTGCGTGAGGCCACGGTGACAGTCCACTCGTCGGGACCAGACCCCGCGTTGTTCCAGAGGAAGTAGTCCCCCTGGTTCGACGTGGCCCAGGGCAGCAGGCCACCGGAGGCAGGAGCGGTCCAGAAGGGCCCCACACGGGCGTGAGCCGTGCTCAAGAGTCAGCCTCGGGCGAGCGTCGGCAGGATCTCCTTCCAGCCGAGTTCGCCGCCGGCGGCCTCCATCACCAACCAGGGATTCCAGAAGTCGCGGTAGAGCGCGATCCGGCCCTGCTCGAAGCGCACCACCGAGAGGTAGGTCTGGTGGTACTGGCCTCCCGTGGCCAGCAGTGTGCACTCTCCGGTGAAGCCGGCCACGACCAGACCGTCGCCGGCAGCGTAGAACTCGGGCTCGGAAAACTCGACTTTCAGCTCCTTACGGAACATCGTCATCTGAGCGAGCAGCGCTTCGCGGCCCTGCATACGGGACGGGACGCCATAGGTCGGGTACGGAAATTCGAGGACCCCGTCCTCGGCGAAGAGGTCGATCCATTCCTCGACCCTCTTCTCGGTCAGCAGGCGCAGACTGTGCGTGAACAGGTCCTTCAGTTCCTGAGGTGTGGCCATACCGATGTTCCTCCTGTTGTGATGTCGGTCGCGCTGCCGATGTTCAGTTGGCGGGAGTGACGATGCCGCCGAGGATCCGGTCCAACGCCCGGTCGGGCAGCAGCCTGGCCAGCACGCGGCTGCCGGCTGCGTCCCGGCCGACGGCGTAGCGGCTCCGGGGTCGCTTGGTGACCAGTGCGCGGAAGACCACGCGGGCGACGTCGTCGGGCGTCGTGTGGCTGGTGCGGGCCGAGGCCTCGTTGGTTTCCATGAACTGCAGGAACGCGCGACGGTAGAGACCCTGGATCGGCTCTGGGACGCTCTCCAGCGCCCGGTTCCCGTCCACGGACATCTTTCCCCAGAGCGGAGTGAGGACGGCACCTGGTTGCACCACAATGACGGGGATTCTCTGCGGAGTCAGCTCTCGGCGCAGCGCGTCACTCAGTGCCTCCTTGGCGAACTGGGCGGCGGCGTAGGCACCGAGGTAGGGGATGGCAATGTTCCCCAGGCCCGAGGTCACGTTGACGATGCGTCCGGCTCCGGCCCGCAGCAGCGGCAGGAACCCCTGGATCACCATCAGTTGGCCAGTCACATTGGTGTCCATCTGACGGCGCATCTGCTCCATCGGTACGCACTCCAGCGGGGCCGTGACAGCGATGCCCGCATTGTTGACAAGCCCCCACAGTCCGGCATCACCGATCAGGTCCGTGACCTCGTGAACGGCTGCCTGAACCGATTTCTCGTCTGTCACGTCGAAGATCACCGGGGTCAGACGCCCCGTGGCGGCAACCCGCAGACGCTCCCCGTCCTCGGGCCGACGCACCCCGGCAATGGCATGGAAGCCCACCCGTGACAGGTGGAGCGCGCAGGCTTCCCCCAAGCCGGATGAGGCTCCGGTGATCAGCACGGCCCGGCCCGCCGGGGGCGTCGGACCCAACGACTTCGACACGTACTCACTCCAGTTCAGGATCCGGGGCGGACGATGCCACGTGCAGCGATTCACTGGCGAGCCGTCTCGCTTGCTCCGCCGTGGCCATGCTCCTGCACGGGTACCCGGTATATCGCCCCATGGCATGGCTTGTCCGTCGCAACAGTAGGGGATGTTGACGGGCGGTCTCTCGAGGAGCCCTCATGAACTGCAGACCGCGGTACTTCCGGCGACGTTCGCGACAGCGGCGCGCAGGCGGCAGGACATAGCGCCGACCCGTCGCCTTCGCCCTGGTGCCGACGGGGCCGCCGTCCTGCCCGCGTTCAGATCTGCCGGACGCGCCCACGGCGGGGGGGGTGACGCTTGCGCCCGAAGGGGTGAAGGGCGGGCTCGCCGGGTTGCGACCCCACAGCAGGCCCCGAGAAGATCCACACGACGCCTCCCCCACACCAAAGGGACACAGCATGACTATTGCGGCACAGGACGTCATCACCGCCAAGCTCGAACGTACGTTCGACACGATGGACGCCAACCACGACGGCCACCTGGACTGGTCGGACTACCAGCACCTCGCCGAGCGCTACATCAAGGCGTACAAGCTGAGCAAGGACGACCGCCGGGCCAGGGCGCTTCACGCCTACTTCCAGACGTATTGGCTGGAGCTGCTGCGCCACGCGGGCGTCCAGCAGGACCGGCTCTCGAAGGGCGAGTTCGTCACGGCCAACCGCCTCGCGAGCGTCGACACCAGTCGCCTCAACCTGGCCGACGGCGCCGGGCATGTCGTCTTCGACGTCATCGACGCCGACGAGGACAACGAGATCAGCAAGGACGAGTTCGCCCGCTTCCTGAAGGACGTGTGGAAGACCGACGCGCCCATGGACACGTTCACCAAGCTCGACACCGACGGGGACGGTGCGATCTCGCGCATGGAGTTCGTCCGCGCGGTGCGTGAGCACTTCCTCTCGGACAACCCGGACGCTCCGGGCAGCCTGTTCTTCGGGCATGTCTGAGTGAACACGGGTGAGCCGGCCCGCAACCGTGCTGGTTGCGGGCCGGCTCACCTGACGACGTGGCTATGACGATGCGATGCGGTACCTCACGGCGGCCCGAAGTTGGTCCACCCGTGGACTCCAGCCATCGTGGCAGACCCCCTGCACTGGGTACCGCCGCGGCCCGAAGGCCCGGCTGGAGTCGGGGTCACCTCGCACCGTCATGGCCACGAGCGGTTCGGCACGGTCCCACAGGTCCGTTACGGACTTCCGACGACCGTACGCACCCAGCATTCCGAGTAGCGAGAGCCACGTCATGTCCTCCTTGCCCCTCCGCAACCACTGCCCGTACACCCTGGACGGCAGCGCCTCGGACATCCACGGGGAAGCCGCAGCACTTCGGGCCATGGGGCCCGCCACCCCCGTCGAGTTGCCCGGTGGCGTACCGGCGTGGTCGGTCACCGACCCGGAACTCGTCCGGCGGCTGCTGGTCCATCCGCACGTCTCCATGGACGCCCACCAGCACTGGCCGGCCTACCTCAATGGAGCCCTCCCCGCCGACTGGCCCCTGCGGATCTGGGTCGACATCCGCACCGTCCAGACCGCCCACGGCCCCGACCACAAGCGGCTGCGTCAACCGCTGGTGCCCGCGTTCACCGCCCGTCGAGTGCGCGCCCTCGCATCGCAGATCGCGGACACCGCAGCCGCGGTACTGGACGACGTCGCCAAGGTGGCCGCCGCCGCCCCCGACGGAGTGGTGGACTTGCGGACGCACTTCGCCTCCCGGCTTCCATGGCTGATGGTCACCGAGCTCCTCGGCCTCCCGGAGGCCATGCACGACGGCTTCCAAAGAGTCAACGACACCGTGTTCGCCACGGATCTGACCGCTGAGCAGGCCGCCGCGAACACCGCCCAGGCCACACAGCTCCTCGGGGCCCTCATCGCGGTCAAGACCGAGCACCCTGGTGACGACGTCACCAGCGCTCTCGTCCGTGCCCACCGCGCGGGCCGGCTCAGTGAACAGGAACTGGCCGACAGCCTCTGGATGATGATGGGCGCCGGCTACGGGACCACAGCGGCCCTGCTGGACCACGCGGTCGTCAACCTGCTGACGCATCCGGACCAGCTGGACCTGGCCATGTCGGGCCGGGTCGGATGGGACCAGGTAGTGGAGGAGAGTCTGCGCCACCAGGCCCCGGTGGCCAACTTCTTCTTTCGCTTCCTCACCGAAGACCTGCACGACGAAGCGACCGGCCTGACCTTCGCGCAGGGCGACGCACTCGTCATCAACTACGCCGCGGTCGGCCGCGACCCCGGGGTACACGGCACGGACGCCCATGTCTTCGACGTCACCCGCCCCACCGCCCGAAAGCACCTGGCTTTCGGCCACGGCCCCCACTACTGCATGGGAGCCGAACTCGCCCGGCTCGAAGGGCGCATCGCCCTCCCGGCGCTCTTCTCCCGCTACCCCGGTCTCGCATTCGCCGTTGCGGCGCCCGACCGTCTCACTCCGCTGCCCTCCCTCATCTTCAACGGGCATCGGGAGCTCCCCGTACGGCTCGAAGGAACCTCGAACAGGTGGACATGAACGATCAGACGCGGACCGGACTGACGGGGTACCAGCGCGACCTGTGGTCGGCCGGTTCCCAGGCCCCGGCGTCCCCGCAGTTCAACTGCGTCCTGCACGAGCGTCTGTACGGCGAGGTGGACCGCGACCGGCTTACTGCCTGCATCAGGCGCGCGCTGCACCGCCATGACACCTTCCGACTGCGGTTCGCCGACAACGCGGGGGTCCCCTTCCAGCGGGTGGCACAGGAGGCTGTCCCGGTCACCGTGGTCGATCTCTCGCGGGAACCCGAACCGGAGGCAGCCTGCGCCGCGTGGATGCGTCGCTCAATGGCCAAGGCGCTGTCCCTCACGAGCGGTTTCCTGGTCGAAGCCACCCTTCTACTGGAGAGAGCGGACGTCACACATCTGCACGTCAAGGCCCATCACATCGTCGCCGACGGCTGGACCCTCAACCAGCTGAGCCATCAGATCTTCCAGGAGTACACCCAGGAGCCGGGCGGCGGTCCGCGGCAGGGCGACCGTGACGCGCCTTCCTATCTGGCGTTCGTCGAGGAGGATGCCGCCTACCGCGCCGGTGTGGACGGCGACCGCGACCGCGCCTTCTTCCGAGAAGAGCCCTCCAGCGTGTCTCCCGCGCTGTTCACGCGGACGACAGACAGGCGCACGCGTGAACGCGGTCGCCACACCTTCGTGATCGACGGTGCCCTCGCCGGCCGGGTCCGCGCCGCGGGCTTCTCTCCGTTCACGTACCTCGCGGCCATGCTCGGTACGTACCTGACGCGCCTGCACCGCAGCGAGGAGGTGGTTCTCGGCGTCCCCTTCCTCAACCGTCCGGCCGAGCACCACAAAGACATCCTCGGCCAGTTCGCAAATACCCTGCCGCTTCGGATCCCGGCACACGGTGGGCGGACCGTGCGGGAACTGCTCACCGACATCCAGAGTGCGACTCGTCGGCTCCGGCGTCATGAGCGGCTCGCACTCGGCGACGCCCTGCGAGCACAGTCGGCACCGGCACGCGGTCCGCGGCAGCTCTTCGACGTGACCCTCTCCTACATGCACTGGTCCTGGCCGGACCGGATCCCCGGAGTCGAGCGGCGGCCGGCCCTGATGGCCCCCTCGCACGACCAGGACGCACTGGGCGTCGTGGTGTCCGCCTTCGACGACACGGCTGACATCCACGTCGACCTGGACTACGCCTGCGACGTCTTCGACGAGGACTTGCCCATCGCCTCGGTGGTCGGTCACCTCACGACGCTCCTGGAGCACGGTCTGGACCTGGCGGACAGGCCGCTGTCCGACGTGCCCATGCTGACTCCGGCCGAACACGAAGAACTCACTGCCGGGCGCGCACGCGGCCCACAAGTGCCCTACCCGGACCAGGCCACCCTGCACGGCCTGTTCGAAGCCCAGGCCGCCCGCCGCCCCGACCGGATCGCGGTCACCGCGGCGACGGGTGAGACGCTCACCTACGCGGAACTCGACGAACGGGCCAACCGTGTCGCGCGGGCCCTGCGCGCGGAGGGCGTCGGGCCGGACGACCGGGTTGCGGTGATGATGGAGCGGGGGCCCCAGCTGCTGGTAGCGCTGCTCGGCATCCTGAAGTCCGGCGGCGCCTACGTTCCCGTGGATCCGGGCTATCCGGCTGAGCGGGTGCGCTTCATGCTGCAAGACAGCCGAGCCAAGGTGGTGATCGTCGATGACGACGCGCCCGCCGGCATCCCCGGGGACGCGCCCCTGCGACCCGTCGCCGGCCTGCTGACCGGCAGCGGAGCCCCGGTCGAGGCGTTCGTCACCTCCCGTGACCTCGCCTACGTCATCTACACCTCCGGCTCGACCGGGCAGCCCAAGGGCGTCATGGTCGAGCACCGTAGCGTGGTCAACCGCCTCGCGTGGATGCAGCGGCGCTACCCGCTTGGTGAACGGGACGTTCTCCTGCAGAAGACGCCCGTCTCGTTCGACGTCTCGGTGTGGGAGCTGTTCTGGTGGGCCGTCGAAGGTACAACCGTGGCTCTGCTGCCGCCCGGCGGTCACAGGGACCCGCGTGAGGTCCTGCGGGCGATCCGCGAGCACCAGGTCACCCGCGTGCACTTCGTGCCCTCGATGCTCGGCCCATTCCTCGACCTGCTGGAGGAGTCAGCGGCATCGCGCCGGGCCATCCGAACCCTGCAGTACGTCTTCTGCAGTGGCGAGGCGCTGCCCGGTGCCCGGGTGGATCAGTTCAACCGCCTGGCCGAGCAGTGCCGTCGGGAGAGCGGTGCCGAGAATTCCGTACGGCTGGTGAACCTGTACGGTCCGACCGAGGCCACGGTCGACGTGTCGTTCTACGACTGCCCGGGCGACCCGGGCCTCAGCATCGCGCGGGTGCCGATCGGCCGGCCCATCGACAACACCACGCTGTACGTGCTGGGCGCTGACGATCTCCCGCAACCCGTCGGGGTCGTAGGCGAGTTGTACATCGGCGGAGCCGGTGTCGCCCGCGGCTACCTCGATCGCCCGGAGCTGACCGCCGAGAAGTTCGGCGACGACCCGTTCGTGCCGGGCGGCCGCCTCTACCGCAGCGGAGACCTGGCCCGGTGGCTCGCGGACGGCACCCTGGAGTACCTCGGACGGATCGACGGCCAGGTCAAGATCCGGGGAAACCGCGTCGAGACCGACGAGGTGGCCGCCGCCCTGCGCGCGGTCCCCGGCGTACGGGACGCCGTCGTCGTGGGACATACCGTCTCCGACTCGGGTACTGTCCTGGCCGGCTACTACGTCGCCGACGCCCCCATCGACACCCTGCAGCTGCGTGATCAGCTCGGGCAGACGCTGCCGACGTTCATGGTCCCGGCATCCTTCACCCGGATCGACGACATTCCGCTGACCCCCAACGGCAAGGCGGACCACGACGCGCTCCCCCTGCCCTACGACACGCCACAAGCCGCCACGGACGGCCGGCCCCGCAACCGTACCGAGGCGGTCTTGGCCGAAGTCTGGGCCCGCGTCCTCGGCTGGGAGACCGTCGGAGTCCACGACGACTACTTCGCTCTCGGCGGCGACTCGATCAGGATGCTCACGGTGCGCGCCGAGGCGGAGGCCAGGGGCCTGCGCTTCTCGCTCAGCGACCTCCTGCAGAACCCGACGGTGGCCGGCCTGGCCACGCGCACCGAACCCTGTGACGCGCCCGGGACCGAGGCCGTCGAGGCCCCGTTCGCCCTCGTTGCCGACGTCGACCGGTCCCGCCTGCCCGGCGCTGAGGACGCCTACCCGCTGACCCGGCTCCAGCTCGGCATGCTCTACCACAGCCGCAGGCACGAAATCTCTGCCAAATACCGGGACGTCTTCCGGTACACCCTCGAAATGGCCTGGGACGAGACAAAGTTCCGCCGCGCCTTCGACCGACTGACGGCACGGCACCCCGCGCTGCGCTCGGCCTTCGACCTGTCGGGCTCCGAACCGCTGCAGGTCGTCCACCCCCGAGTCCACGGCGGCCTGGAGGTCGCCGACCTGCGTCCGCTCGACAGCGCCGCGGCCGAGGACGAGGTGTGCGCACACATCGAGGAACGCCGTCACCATCCTTACGTGTTCGACCAGGCGCCGCTGTACCTGTTCCGGGCCCACCTACTGCCCTCCACCGTTGACCTGGTCCTCAGCTTCCACCACGCGCTCCTCGACGGCGGCAGCGTCGCCACCCTGCTCCGTGAGCTGCTCCAGGACTACGCCCACAGCCTCGGCCTGGACACCGGGCCCCTCGACGGCACGCCGCCCCCGTCAGCGGCGCTCCACGTAAGGCAGGAGCAGGCCGCCCTGCGCTCGCAGGAGACCCGGCGCTACTGGCAGGAGAAGCTGGCCGGCTCCGCGCCGTTGCCGATCGAGGCGTTCGCGCCTCACCGCCCTGTCACCGGCCACCGTCCGGTCTCCCGGTGGGTCGAACTGCCCGGCGCCCTCGTCGAGCAAGTGCGGCACTTCGCGGCCGAACACACACTCCCCGTGAAGTCCGTACTCTTCGCCGCGCACACCCTGACGCTTGCCATGCTCGCCGGCACCCGTGACGTGACCACCGGCCTGATCACCCATTGCCGGCCCGAACTGGCCGGTGCGGAGCGCACCGCCGGGCTCTTCCTGAACACCGTGCCCGTGCGCCTGGACACCGCGCGGGACAGCTGGCTGGAGGTGGCGCGCGAGAGCTTCCGCCAGGAGCAGGACGGCCACCCTCACCGCCACTACCCGCTGAGCGCCATCCAGGAGGACCACGGCGGCCCCGTTCTGGAAACTGTCTTCAACTACGTCCACTTCCACCAGCTTTCGCATGTCCTTGACCTCTCCGGCCTCCGGCTCACCCAGTTCCGCACCTGGGAGGAGACGGACATGCGACTTCTGGTGAACGCGGTCACCGAACCGGACGGCAGCGGCATCCGGCTGCGGGTCGACTGCGACGGCGAGACGTTCTCCGCCGAGCAGGGCGACCTCTTCGCAACCGGCTACCTGAGCATCCTGCGCCGCTTGGTCGAGCAACCCGACGACGAACCGGACTTCACCTTCCTCGCCTCCCCGCCGGTCCGTGCCGTTCCGGCACAGCACCCCACGGTCGTGGCGCGCTTCGCCGAACAGGCCGCGCTCACCCCGGACGCAACCGCCGTGGTCATGGGCGAGGAGCACTGGAGCTACGCACAGCTGTCCGAGGCCGCCGAGAACGTGGCCGGACACCTGTGCGCGCTCGGTGCCCCGGCGAACGCCCGGATCGGGATCGCCATGGACCGTACGCCGCGCGTCATGGCCGTGCTCATGGGCGTCCTGCGGGCCGGATGCGCGGTCGTCCCCCTGCCGCCCGGCTACCCTGCCCCCCGGCTGGCCGCGATGGTGGAGCAGGCCCGGCCCTTCCGCGTCGTAGCCGAGGCCCCGTACGCCCATCTCGCCGGAGAACCGGCGCTCCTACTGCCCGCCGAGATAGTGACGGCACCGACGACGGAGTGCGAGAGGCCAGCCGGAACCGCGCCCACGACGGTGGCCGGGCGGCAGGCTGAAGTCGTCCCCGAGAGCACCGCGTACGTCCTGTTCACCTCCGGATCCACCGGGACCCCCAAGGGCGTCGCCATGCCGCACCGCACCCTGGCGGGCCTGGTGGCCTGGCAGACCCGGGCGCCCAGCGCGGCCCCGGGTGGGGTGACCCTGCAGTACGCGCCGCTGAGCTTCGACATCTCCTTCCAGGAGATCTTCTCCACCCTGTGCTCCGGGGGCACGCTGTGCCTGGCGAGCGATGCGGAGCGGCGCGACATGCCGGCCCTGCTGCGTCTGCTCGACCGCGAGCGCGTCGAGCAGGTCTTCCTTCCTCCGGTGGCCATCCAGCAACTGGCCGAAGCCGCCGGCACGCTGGGCATCATCCCCCGGGCCCTGCGGGTACTGATCTCCTGCGGCGAGCAGCTGCGCGTCACCCAGGAGATCCGCGCGCTGTGCGCCAAGCTTCCGGGAGCCGTGCTGGACAACCACTACGGCCCGACCGAGACACACGTGGTCACCGCATACACCATGACCGGAGACCCCGCAGCCTTCCCAGCGCTGCCGCCGATCGGCCGCGCCATCGACGGCGCCGAGGTGCACGTCCTGGACGAGCAGCTGCGTCCGGTCCCGGCCGGGGCGCCCGGCGACATCTACCTGGGCGGCTTCTGCCTGGCCGACGGCTACGAGGGCCGCCCTGACCTGACCAAGGAGCGTTTCCTCCCACAGCCCTCCCCGGACGGCGGCGCCGACCGCCGTCTCTACCACACGGGCGACATCGGCATGCTGCTTCCCGACGGAGACGTCGTCTTCCTCGGACGCGCCGACGCACAGGTCAAGGTACGGGGCTTCCGCGTGGAGCCGGCCGAGGTGGAACTGGCCATCACCGGCCTGGCGCAGCGGTACCCGGGCCTGCGCGACGCCGCGGTCGTGGCTCGCCGGCACGAGAACGACGAAGCCTTTCTCGCGGCCTTCCTCCTCGGCGAGGGCACGGACGAAGACCTGGCCGACATCCGTGAGCGGTTGCGTGCCAGCCTGCCCGACTACATGGTCCCCTCACACCTGCAATGGGTCTCCCACTTCCCGCTGACCCCCAGCGGCAAGCGTGACGACGCCACACTGCGCCACACCCTGCTGTCCACCCCGGCCCGCACCCCCGACGCCGCGCCGCGCGACGCGTACGAGCAGGCACTGACCGAGATGCTGGCGGACGCCACGTCCCTGGACGCGGTGGGGATCCACGACAACCTCTTCGACCTCGGTGGCACATCCCTCACCGCGATGCGACTCGTCGTGCGGATCGAACGGCGCTACGGAGTGCACATCTCCCTGGCGGACTTCATCGCGGCACCTACCTGCGCTGGACTCGCGGCACGGCTGCGCGATGGCGGGGCGACAGCCGCGTACGACCCCGTGGTGCCGATCCACCGGCAGGGCACTCACCCGCCCCTGTTCATGATCCATCCCATGGGCGGCAACGTGCTGTGCTACGTCGGTTTCGCCCGGCACCTTCCGGACGACCAGCCGGTGTACGCGCTCCAGGCCGCCGGAACCGACCCGGGCACCACACCGCTGCGTACTGTCGAGGAACTCGCGGACAGTTACCTCACCGCACTGCGGACCGTGCAGCCGCACGGCCCGTACTCCATCGCCGGATGGTCCTTCGGCGGCTTCGTCGCCTTCGAGATCGCCCGTCGCCTGCGGGCGGCCGACGAGCAGGTGGCCCACCTGCTGGTCCTGGACACCACCGCCCTGGACTCCGGGCCGCGCGCACCCCACGACGACGAGGCCGTACTGGAGTGGTTCTTCCAGGACCTGCTCCGGCTGAGGGACGGCAACGAGTCACGCACTCGCGTCATCCCCGAAGCACTCGGCTCCCTGGAGGAGAAGTTCGCGTACATGGCCCGCATCGCGAGCGAGAGGGGTGCCCTGCCGGCCGGCAGTTCCCGGTCCCTCATCCGCCGTCTGTTCGGAGTCTACCGGGCGAACTGGCAGGCAGCGCTCGCCTACCGGCCCCCGCGCGAGGAGCACGACCTCACCCTGATCCGCGCCACGGAGCCCCTGCCCGCCGTCCTGGCTTCCATGCACCGGGCCGCCAGAAGCCGCCATGAGGACACCTTCAATGGCTGGAAAGCCATGACCAACGGCCGTATCCACGTCGTCGGAGTCCCCGGCGACCACCTGACGATCATGGAGGAACCGCACGTGGCACACGTTGCCGCAACCGTCGCGGAACTGATCAGGACCGACTCCACCCCGACCGGCCGGGAGAGCTGACCGCATGGCATCGGCACGGCCCGTGAAAGCCCTCGTCGTCGGTGCCGGTATCGGCGGTCTGACCTGTGCGATCGCGCTCAGACGCGTGGGTATCGACGTCGAGGTGCACGAGCGCGCCACCGAGCTGAGCGACGTCGGCTCCGGTCTGTCGGTCATGAGCAACGCCGTCACCGCCCTGGCATGCCTCGGCATCGACCTCGGCTTGGAAAAGCGCGGCCAGGCGGTGGAGTCCTTCACGGTCATGGACCGGCGCGGCCGACGGATCAGAGACCTGCCGTTCAAAGAGGTCTGTGACAAGGTCGGCGCACCCAGCTTCTGCCTGAGCCGCGCGGACCTCCAAGAGGCCCTGCTGGCCGAGGCCGGCGACTGCCCGATCCACCTGGGAGCGACCGCCGTCGACTTCGAGACCCACGACGCGGGCGTCACCGTCCGCTTCACGGACGGCAGTACGGCGAACGGGGACCTCCTGATCGGCGCCGACGGCTTCAACTCGGCCGTACGGCGCCATCTCGTCGGCTCCGAGGTGCCACGCGAGAGCGGCTACCTCTTCCGGCTCGGCATCGTCCCTTTCGAACACCCGAGCGTCACCCCGGGCAGCGTGCGCCACTACTGGGGCAGCGGACAGCGTTTCGGTCTCATCGACATCGGTCAGAGCCGCTGCTACTGGTGGGCTGCCATGAGCACACCCGCCGATCCAGCCGACCGGGACCGCGTCAAGGACGCCGTCAAACAGGCATACGCGGGCTGGGCTGACGAGGTGAGGGCGGTGATCGAGGCCACGCCGCAGGAGGACATCCTCACCGTGCCTACCCGTGACCGGGCCTTCCTGGAGCGGTGGGGCGACGGACCGGTCACCCTTCTCGGCGATGCCGCCCACCCCATGCTCGTCACACTCGGCCAGGGTGCCGCCATGGCCATGGAGGACGCCGTCGTACTGGCACGCACGCTCGCCGAACCCGCGACGGGCAAGGATCTGGTGGAGGCCCTGCACATCTACGAAAGCCGGCGCCGCGACCGCACCAGGGCGATGGTGGCCGCGTCCCGCCGGATGAGCGACCTCACTCAGGGGGCCCACCGCCGCGGGCGCCTGCTCCGCAACACCTACTTCCGGCTGATGCCCCGCCCCGTCCTCGCCAGTCAGACCGCGTGGGCGCTCACTTACCCGGACGGCCCGGCCGCCGAGCCCAGCAGCGTCCGGCGTGAACTCAGTCCCCTGGAACGCCTGTACTGGATCGCCGACCAGACCTCACCCCTCAACGTCATCGCCCGGGCCCGCGTCCACGGACACCTGCCCCCGCTACTCCACCGCCGCGCCCTGGACATCCTCCAGGTCCGCCACCCCCTGCTGCGTGTCGCGATCACCGACGACGGCACCGGCGAACACCCTGCCTTCACACCGTTGGACGGGCAGCAGATCCCGCTCCGCCACGTCGACGTGCCACCGGACGTCCCCGAGCCCGGCAGCCAGTGGCAACACGAGATCAACGACCGCGAACTCAGGGAGAGCGTCGACTGGCGCACCGGACCGCTGCTGCGCGCGGTGGTGATCACCGCACGAAGAGCGGGAGTCGAGGGCGGAGAAGGCATCCACGACCTGGTGCTGACGGCATCGCACACCATCGCCGACGGCAAGACGTGCCTGTCCCTGCTCCGGGAGTGGATCGAACTCGCCGCCCAACTGGACCACGGCACGCTGCCTCAAGCCGCCCCGCGACGGGTACTGCCGGCGACAGACGACCTGCTGCCACGTCGCCACCGTGGCGTGGCGGGGATCGCAGGGCTCGAAGCCATGATGCTGCGCGACCAACGGGCGGCGCGGCGGCGTCCCTCGCAGCGGATCGTTCCCAGCCGCCAGGTCCCGTTCGAGCAGCGGCGCACCCGGATGGTGCACAGACTGCTTACCGCCGACCAGCTGGATCTGGTGGCGCAGACGGCCAAGCGGCACGGCACCACGGTCCACGGAGCCCTGGCCGCCGCGATGGTGACGGCCGTCGCCCGGGACACGGGAACTGAGGCGTCCGCGCACTTCTCGATCGGTTCGCCGGTCGACTTCCGCAGTGACCTGGAGCCTGCCGTCGCCCACGACGAGGTCGGCACCTTCGTCGCCACGGTGCCCTCCCTCATCCGCTACGAGCCCGGCCAGCCGCTGTGGCCCATGGCCCGGGCGATCAGCCAGGACCTGGTGCGACGCCGGAGACGCCAGGAACACCTGGCCACGATCAGCCTTCCGCGCTGGGCAGGACCCAGATCGCTGGCCGACAGCGCGTCGTTCATGCGGTTCATGGACGAGGAGGGCCCGATCAACCTGTGCCTGTCCAACGTCGGCCGCTACGAATTTCCCGTCCACGTGGGAGGGTGGCGAGTCAGCGACGCCCAGTTCATCACAGACGTCTCGGTGATGGGAGCCATCGTGGCGACGGCCACCACCAGCCATGGCCAGCTCGCGTGGAACTTCAGCCACGTCGAGGACCTGATCCCGGCGCAGCGCGCAGAGCGCATCGCTGACGGCTCCGTTCGAACCGTGCTCTCCGCCCTCACCGAGTGACCGGCAAACCGCAACAGCCCACGTGCCGGACCCGGCCGGATATCCGCACGGCTTGGCCCCTCCGACTCTGCCAGCCCTTCAGTCGAAAGGCTCACACTGCCATGACCACCGCTTCGATTCAGACACTGACGCGGCGCCGTGTCCTGCCAGTCGGCGAGAACGGCACTCTGTGGGAAACCCGGTCCTCGTACGGGATCTTCGAGCTGCACGGCATGCGTCTGCGGATCTCGGTGGAGAATCCTGCCGAGGTGCTGTTCCCGACCGACTGCGGGCTGAGCCTCATCGCCGCCCTCAACGGCGACAACGCTCCTGATCTGAGGGCCGTCAACGCGCTGGACATCGGGGCCGGCTCCGGCCTCTACAGCGTCGCCCTGCTCGCGGCTGGTGCCGAGCGGGTAACCGCACTGGACATCAACCCCGCCTCCGCCGTCCAGACCGAGGCCAACGTGGTGGCCAACGGCCTCGACGCGACTCGGCTGCACTGCGTGACCTCGCCGCTTGAGGAGTACACACCGGACGAGAAGTTCGACCTTGTGATCACCAACCCGCCGCACCTGCCCTACGACCCGAGTTATGCGAGGGGGGACGGGCTGGAAACGGCTCTCGTCGCCCGGAGGGGCGGCCGCGCGGTGTACGACTCTGTCGTCGAGCGCGTGGATGTGCTCCTCGCACCGGGCGGCACGCTGCTCATGGCGCACTCCTCACTCGCTGACATTCCCCGGACCGTCACGGAACTCACCACGCGTGGCTATGAGGCCGAGACGCTTGAGGTCTTCGAGATGGACATCCCACTCCTGGCGTACGCCGAGCACAAGGAGACCATGCTGACCCTGCTCAAAGAACGGCGAGCAACGGGCCGGGCGGAATTCGACGGGGCGCGCTTCACCGTGCACGCCCTGATGTTCCGGCGCCCTGGGAACGCCACCGGCCGCTGACATCACTTCAGCGCTGCCCGACAGCATCGGAGCGGATGGGCTCGCGGATCTCTCGGCGGGCCCATCGGGAACCCGGCCGCCCGGCACCCCCTCGACACATGCTCGGGCCGCGGCGGGCAGCCGCCCCGGTTCGCCCACATGGTGCGGCTGCCGAACGATCCTGTCGGCGGTCGTGTGTACCACCCCAGACATCGGGGCTCTTCAGACCGGCGCGTCTTGCATGTCCTGCATCAATTGCGCGACTTCGCCCAGGGTTTTCGCTTCCGCGAGTTCGTCGAAGCTGATCTGCAATCCGGGATTGCCTTCCAGCACGAGGGACAGTTCCACCACGAACATTCCCTCTTCCACTGCACATTCCATACCCGCTTGACACGATTCTCCGCACCATTGAGTTTGACCAGAAAAACATACGGTCGGCCCATAGTGGGCATTTTCATTGCCTCCTCAAATGAATGTCGATCGACAGCACCGGACGATGCTGACCTCAATTTCGATTCAGCCGAAGATGCGCACTTCAAGCACGACCTCACCACGAAGGGGACCACCATTACTGAAAATTCGACGACGGCCATGGACGAGCTATGGAAATTGGTATATACCAGTTTTCGTTTCCCGTTCCTGGACGCCGCGCTACGCCTGAAATTGTTCACCCTGCTCAACGAGCGGCCAGGCAGTACTCTCGACGAGATCTCCGGCGCGTTGGGGCTGGAAAAGCGCGCGGGCCACGTGCTGATGCTGGGATGCTGTGCGTTCGAGCTCGTACGCAAGGACGGCGATGGGTACTACAACACCGCCGCAACCGATCTCCTGGCGGGCGATCCCGGCGAGTTCATGCCTGTCATCGTCCGTTATACCCGCGAGATGCTGTACCGGCCGATCGGCTGGCTCTACGAATCGCTGGTACACAACGACAACCTGGGGTTGCACCGCGAACTGCTCGCCGACTCGTCTGCGACCACGCTCTACGAACGCCTGGCCGAGGACGAGAACCTTGAGAAGCTGTTCACCGCCATGATGGAGCACCAGAGCCGCTCGGCGGTCGAGGACCTTGTCGACGCTGTGGACTTTTCGTCCTATCGCCACGTATTGGATGTCGGCGGGGGAACCGGCACCAATGCCATCGGCTTCGCTCAACGGTGGCCGCGCCTCGAGGCGACCATCCTCGAACTACCGAACGTGGCGAAGATGGCGAACGACCGGATCGCCGAGGCTGGCCTGTCCGATCGGATTCGCGCGATCGGAACCGACGTCATGCAGGACGAACTCCCCACGTCTCACGACTGCGTCGTGTTCTCACGCTTCCTCGAAATCTGGTCCCCGGAACAGGTCCGCAACCTCCTCGAGCGAACCTACCGAGCGTTGGAGCCGGGCGGTCACCTGGTGATCGTCACCTGCGCTCAGGAGGACGACGAGACCGGTCCTGTGCACGCCGCGTTCCTATCTGCGTACCTCCACACGATCGCGTCACCCGAGGGCCGTACCTATACGCCACGGGAATTCGAGAAGTGGTACACCGAAGCGGGTTTCGAGCCGATGGATCGCCAAATCTCCGGGCGGTTCGACGTCATTCTCCGCGCCCGCAAGCCAGCATCTGGCTGAGTCGCGTCTTCGGCCGACTGCACAGCACCCTGTCGGCCGCACTGAACGCGCTCGGCGAACTCGGCTGGTCGCCGGCCCCTATGGACGGCGACCACGTCCGTGTGTACAAGGGGGCGCCGACACCGGTCCACCGCCGGCCGACCGGCGCGAGACGGGCAGCAAGCACCGCGAGATCCGCGATGGACGCGGCACCCACCGTGCGTTGTCGAACTCCAGGTGCGACCGCGCCTGGAGTTCGACAACGGTCGGCACAGTGCCCGAGGCCGTCCACGGGCACGTCCAGGTACCGCTGCAATGCGTCAGCATGCGCTACTCCTTCGACGCGCCCGCCGTGCGGTCTGCCCGCACGACGCAGTTCTACTCGATGCTCGTCTACAACTTCCTCGGCGCCGACCACCAGTTGGTCACCGCCACCCAGGAACTCCCGACCGGTGAGAAGCTCATCCTCGCCGCGGCCTTCGAGAAGGACGGCGAGGTCTCGCCCGGCGTCGCCACCGGCGTCCTCAGCCTCTACCACGGCGACCGCAAGGTCGGCGAGGGCCGCATCAAGACACAGCCCGGCCGCTTCACTCTGGCGGGCGAGGGACCCACCGTCGGCCGCGACAGCGGAGAAGCGGTCACCGACCACTATCCCGGCACCGCCCCCTGGGCGTTCACCGGCGCGACCCTTCACCGCGTCGCCGTCGACGTCAGCGGCGAACCGTACATCGACCTCAAAACAGAGGCCCAGGCCATGCTCGCCCGCGAGTAGCCCCCGGACAGCCGCGCCAAGTGACGCTCCGGCAGGGCGGTTTCGGTGAATCGAGATCGAGCGCCGGCTGATCGGGAGGCGGCGGTGGCGGTGGGCCGTCGAGAACCGTGACCACCCGTTGAAGGGACTGCCCGGCTGCCTCCACCTCGCCGTGACGGCGTTACGGGCCGGTTCGGTCCGCCCCTGGCGGCGGGCCGGCGCCGTCCAGGTGAGGCCGTCCTCGGTGTGGGGATCCTGGCCGTAGTTCGACACGTCGAAGTCGGCCGCCCACGGGGTGAGCGCTCGTGCGGAATCGGGGAAACCGCCGAGCAGGAAGCGGACATCGGGGTCGGCCGCCCGCAGGGCTGCAGCAGAGCGTGGTCCTCCGTTCTGCCGTGGAGGGCAACCAGGCCGGGAGCGACGACCGCCTGCCATAGCGGCGGACGCCGAAGACGGTTCAGCAACCCGTACGCGCACGCGGAGCTCGCGTACAGGACAGCCCCGTCGGCACATACGAAAAGGTTCCGCCGGTGTCGTCGCCCGCCACGGCCCTCAGCGGCGTTCCGCTCGCCAGGCGGACCTCTTCCACGTGCTCGGCCCGGTCACGATCGAAATCGAAGGACCCCGCAGCCGGACTCGCCAGATCAGGATGTTGACGCAGGACGGTGAGTACACGGTCTACGCGGTCGGGGCGCGTCATGGCCGGACCGTAACAGCCGCCGCTGACACACCAGATGGTGCACGGTCTCAGCACGGTGAACTTACTCAACAAGACGGGCCGGAGCGTTCCCGCTCCAACGGCCGGATGCACCTACGACGCTCGCATCCGGCCCGCTGAGCACCCCACCGCTACGCCGCCACGGGGCCCAGGTCTCCTTCGAGGACGGCCTGCACGATCTGTGGCCGGCCCCAGAGGGCGAGGAGTTCGTTGGCGATGGGCACGAGGTCTTCATCGCCGTGCGGCGTGATGGCGGCGGCCGACAAGGTGCGGGGGACGGCACCGGCATCCAGGAGGAGGAGCCATTCCTGCGGGCCGAGCTCCAGGAACTCCAGTCCGGTCAGCCCGGTGATCTCCAACGGGTCGGCCAGCGTGCCGGGACGGGCTGTGAGGGTGCGCAACTGGGGCAGCCCGACGAGGGGGGCGAGGCTGAACCGCGCGCCGTCGCACTCGCCGATGGACAGGACTTCCAGGGCGGGGTGAGCGGCGGCCTGCGTGGTCCGCAGGCCGCCGCTTCCCACCGCGGCCAGTACCGGTAGCCGGCCCCCGGACCGGTCGAAGGATTCCTCCCTCAGCCGGCCCAAGGCCAGGTCGGTGAGGGAGTCGGCCATGATTTCGGCGCCGATGCTCTTCTCGTGACCGATCAGGATGACCTGACCTGTGTGTCCGCGCGGGCCGGGTGTCAGATCCACCGCGAGCCGGTCTCCCGCGCCGTTGTCCCCGAAGACGATCCATCCGGGTGAGCTGGCCAGGTCCTGCACCACGGCGTCGGGCCGGGTCATGACCGTTTCTCTCGCATGCTCCGCCACCCATGTCACAGCTCATCTGACGCCGCTGGTCGAGCGGGTTGAGGTTCGACGCGTCGACGGTGGCACCGGTGCAGTAGCGCATCATGTCGTCCGCGAAGTCCGAGTCAGGCCGGTTGTAGCCGTTGGCGGGGTAGCCGAGGGAGAAGACGAAGTCGTTCTCCGGCGAGTTGCTCCGGAACTCGTAGCCGTAGGCGCCCACGATGTCCTGGATCTTGGCGCCGTTGGCCAGAACGCGGTCGCCTCTCCCGGCCTGGACTCGGACTGCTCCACCGTGACGGCCGGGAGGGCCCTGGCAGAGGGCCCGGGGGCGGAGGCCTGCGCCGCACCGCCGACCGCGAGTGTCGCCAAGGAGAACGTGACTGCCGCAACCACCTTGATCCGAACAGGAATTCGCATGCCGGCAAGGGATCATCCCTGCCGGCATGCTCACCCCACCCCCTGGGCGGTGTGTCCGATTCCGCCCGGCCTCTTGTTTCTAAAAGGTAGGTACGAGCGACCACCTGCGGGTGCAGCTCATCGCGGTGCGAGCCGTCCACACAAGCCGGGGACCGGTCGAACCGGCCGGCCGCGTTCAGCTCGGCGAGAAGGATCCGGTGCAGCTGGTCGAAGGCAGACCGACCGGCAGACCCTCCGTTCAGCGCTCGGGGTCGGTCCGGACGGGAGGGTCGGGGTTTCCGAGGGAAAGGCACCACGGACATCCGTGGGGGTCGCTCGTGGCGCTCGCTTGATGAGGCAACGGCAGGGGGAAGCCCGCCCTGTATTCGTCTTGGAGTACTTGTGCCGATCTACTTTTCATCCTGGGCGGAGTGACCGCGCCGGCCGTGCCTGCTTTGGCGAGGCGGCGCGTCACGCGCATCAGTGCAGCCCGGACCGCGCTCGCCGCCCGTGCCGCCGCCGGCCGGACACGCCGTCGCACGGTCGACCACGAGTCGCGATCCGATAAGTCATCACAGGCGCCATGCTCATGCCCCTTCACGAGATCAGCTACTCCTTGGTCGCACGGAAAGCGAATAGATGGATGATATTTCTTTTATTTTGGGTATATCCCGCTATTTTCACCGACCCTTAGCACGGAGGCACGTCGAACGGGAATTGCATCGACCGCCACCAGCTCAGGACGGATGCCACGGAGCCGAGATCCGGCAATGTACGGATTGCCGGGGTTTTTACGCAACCGACAATGTGAGGATTGCCGGGGTTTTTACTCGGCCGACGATGTGCGGATTGCCGGGGTTTTTAAGGGATCCGGCACCGTCGACCGCCCTTTCGGCCAGGTGCGCACCGTGCCGGTGCAAGGAATTGCGTGATATTCCGTCCGAGATCATCGGCGCATCGTCATACGGCAGTAGCATCGAAGGCCTATCGCGAGCCAGGGCCTTCGTCACTGGGCGTCGGCATCACCGAGCCCGTGGAGCACAGGGGCCAGCACAGCTCATGGGCGGCCTGGAGCGGCTCCGCACTCGGGCAGGCCGAGACGCCCGCAGACTTCTCCACCTCTGCCGCGGCTTGCCGGCGAGACAGCCGGAGGGCGTCCACATGACAGGACAGGACATGCTTGAAGCGCTGCTGCCGCCTCAGCTCCAGGGCGTCCACGCGCCACAGACGGCCGGTCCCTGATGACGTGAACGCGGTGCAACCCGTGCCCAGTGCGGCAGAGAGCAGCACGATCCAGAGGGTGAGGTGTCCCACAGCTGGTCCTTTCGAAGGCTGATGCGCAAGGGGGCACACGATCTGGGCCCCGTCGATCGTCGGGCATAACGCAGAGGCATATGCAGAGTTGCGCCCCGTCCTCCGTTTGCAGCCATGCGCAGCAATCCGCCGACCCTGGCATCTCAGCCCTTTTACCGATGATCAGTCGGCGAGTCGGGGCTTGATCCGTGGATCGGCGCGCTCATGCGCGGCGGTGGCCGTCTGACGCCGGGGAACCGACATGGAGGAATGAAAATATGGCGAGCCGGCGACATGCGGAGACGTGTCCGGTCCTCCATGGGAACGCCGTCAGGCGGGCGCGCGGCGCGCAGCAGGGCCGTCGCGGGCCCGCGTCGGCCCGACACCCATCGTCTCCCTGAGCTGCGGATTAACAGCGCGGCAGGGCATGGCCGCTGCGCTCTTGTCGTGTTACCGGAATCGACAGGAGACAGGGTCAACACTTACTCGTCCGCCACCATCACCCGGATGGCGCATACCCTGACCAACATCGTTAGCGTTTATGGAATATGACAACAGCAAAGCCCCCCTTCTTCTTCCGCAGGCCTCCAGAAGAAGGCGAAGGGGGAGGTGGTTTTCACACCGGGACTACCCGGATCGGAAAGTGGACTTTCACTCCAGGATCAGCCGGTTCCAGCAAGATCAGGAACGCAACGCTGGAAGACGAGGGCCTGGAAATCGATCTGAGCTACTCGTCCTCGGTCCTTGAGGACTTCCTCCGCACGATGAGCATGATCCAGGTCGAGTTCGACCGGAGGTCGGGGAACAGCGCACCACCGTCCACGACTGTCGACGAGCACTCGGGCGGCAGTTCCCGTGCATGAGCCGTACGGATACCCGGACGCCCACGGCCTTCACCCCCAGCCGGCCACCGCCGGGTCCTGGCGTCGGCCGGAACACGGGGAACCGCTGGGCATGTCCGACGAGACGCATCTGCAGTGGGATCCGGTGGAAGAGCTCGCGAACCTGCTCCAGGAAAACCCCTCACCGGGACATCCCGAGTCCTTCACCCGCGTCGGCTACGACGACACCGGTGACACGGTCAGCACATTCGGCCTCGTCGCCGGGCTCAGGCAGACCCAGGCCCCTGCCGAGCGGCCGCCCAAACGAGCTTCCAGCGGGCACCGCCGGAACGCGTCGAGGAAGCCGGTGGCGACCCTGCTGCAAACGGGCAGCCTGTTCACCGCCGTACTGGTCGCCGTCATCGCCGCCCTGGTGAGCGTCCTCAGCGGGATGGCCATCTGCGACGCCCTGCGTCACAGCGCCGGACTCCACACGGCCCGCGAAGTGGTGAGCTGGTGGCCCCTGCTGATCTACGGGCCTTGGACGGTCGCCTCCCTGTCCATCCTCAGGTCCGCGCTGCACCAGCGCCGCGCGCTTCATTCCTGGTCGATCGTTCTGCTGTTCTCCACCTTGGCCACTCTTCTGTGCGTGGCCCAGGCACCCAGAACACTCGCCGCCGAGACGTCGTCCGCGCTTCCCGCCATCGCGGCGCTGGCCTGCTTCCAGCAGCTGGTCCGCCAGATCACGCTCACGCGGCCGCCCCGCCAGACCGCTCCACGACACCGGAACCCGCCGGCCTCTGTGCTGGGGGCCGGGCAGCCGGCCACAGCCCGCAGTGGCCCGGACGCTGTCCGTCCCGGCTACTCCGCGGCAGACAGAAGGACAGGCCGCTCTCCGTCCAGCGGGCGCAGATTCGGGTACGGCGCATGACGGTCGTACGCGTGCGGCGGTGTCTCGTGCGCAGGCCGCAGCTACGGCTCCCGGCTCGGCCCTCGGAGAGACGACCGGTGTCGTGTCCGCGGCTCGGGGGCAGCCGCGGCCCTCTCCAGCTGTCCGGTCGGCGAGAGACGGTGCGCTCCCGCGGGAGGGCCGGGCGCTCACCTTCGCACCGTCGGTGGTGTCTGACCGGCCGACTGTCCCGGGACCGGCGGCCTGTGGTGCTGATGCCGCATACGGGGGGCCGGCCGTGAGGTTCCCGCGCAAGCGTGCCGGCGGGGACGGCGCTGCCGGACGACGGCGTAGGAGTGCCGAGCATCCCGTGCGGGGCGGCCGCGATGAGCGGAGGCGGTGACAGCCGCCGACTTCCTGGACAACCCGGTCCTCCCCACGCGTCAGAAGGGTGCTCGCCTGCACCCTTGAAACGAAGATCGAAACCGATAGTCACGGGCCGTACGCAGACTCAACCCGACGGTCCATGCCCAGGTCCGGACCCTGATCACCGGGCTGCGGCCCAGGCCGTGGCGCGCACCCCGGGCCCCCGGTTGCCACGGCACATCCGAGCTACGCGTCGTTCGGCACCGCCGTGCCCCGTTGGCATCTGCGGCGCGCGCCGGCCCAAACGATCAGCGCCGCCGCGCCCATCGCAGCCGTGTGCCCCGGAGCGGTGAGCCGGGCCGGGGGCCGCACCTCGACGACCGCACCGACCGCACCGACCGAATCCACGACGCGCTCCGGCGCCTCACCTCCCACACCTGCCCTACCCGAACCGAAAGGCAAGAACCATGGTGTACGAACTGACCCACACCGAGCGGATCCAGTACAAGCGGCGTCAGGACGCCGCCTACCAGGACGGCCAAGACGCGGTCACCAACCTGCAGGCCGCGCTCGCGCTCGCCGGCATGACCCTTCCCTCCCTGTGCAACGACGGGCCGGTGGCCAGCCACGGTTTCGTCCGGCTCGGTGGATGCAACGCGGACTTCGCCAACCGGCTCGCCGAAGTCATCGCTGCGGGTGCCGACGCTCTGCAGTACCAACGGTGAACCGGCGTCGGTGTGCCGGAGGGTACGGAGCACACCAACAACTGTCCGTACGCGAAAGCGACCAAGCGGGAGTGTCCGGGAGGCCGCCGGCTGATGGGCCCGAACGGCCCGGTCCACTACCTTGAGGGGTCGTACGAGCTGGACCGCTGGTTCGAGCCCCGGTTCCCGGAACGATGGGACCGGGGACCGGGCGATACCCTGCAGTGCCACCTCGCGTTCGCGGCCGTGCAGGACTTCGAGATGACGGGGTGGCGGCCGCCGGTGACGGCCGACGTCGTGCTCACGCCATTGCCCCAGTACCGGTTCACCGGTTGCGGACGAGCTGCGCATCACGGGCATCGCGGCGGAGCATCCGGACCGGCGCGACCGCACCGTACGTGTCGTCGTGACCGACGCCGGTCGGCAGCAGATCTCGGTGACCAGCGACAACCGCTCCATAGCCTTCTCGGCCGCGTCCGGGGTCGACCACAGTCGCGTGTACCTCCAGGGCTCACTCTGACCCGCGTCGTCACAACACCCTGACCCGCGCACCCGGGGGCCTCGCTGCTCGGCGCCGACCGTCCTGTGATGGCGATCTCGCCGTCGGGGCGTTGGGCCCAGCCGCCGATGATGCGGCCGTTCCACCAGAGGGTGGGGCCGATGTTGCCGTACGCGTCGAAGAGTTCGGGGACGTGGGCCGGGGCTCGGCGATCGTCCGGCGAACTGGGACGAGGCCCGGGTGCCCAGCGGGCGGCCGCGGCGGATGCGGCTTTCGGCGGACAGGCCCCGGTCAGCCTCCGCGAGCACCTGGCCGAGGCCCGTGAACGCGCGCCCGGCCCCCCGGCGCCGTCGAACCGCCCGTCCGGCTCCCGGCGTCAGGCTCGGCGGCAGCGATCTTGGAGTTCGGAGATGACGGCCTTTTCGCGCGCGTTGACGGCGCCGTCCACCGTGGCCACCCGGTCGGCCGCGTCGAGGACGTCGCTCAGATCCCCCGGCTCGGCGTCCAGGCGTCGCCACACCTCGGCGGGATCCATGTCGACAATGTGCGCGAGGCGTTCGTCGACCACCTGATGCCGGTCCCGGACCAGCGTCACCAGGTGCCGCATCAACAGCGTCTCGTCGTCGGCAATCTTCTGGTCCGCCGTGATGACGAGCCACGCGACCCACAGCATCAACTGCGGGTGCCGGCTCCGCTCGCTCAGGCTCTCGGCGAGTTCGATCACCCGGGCCTCGTTCCGGAAGACGGCTTGCGCGTGGCGCCCCGCGAGCAGCGTCGTATAGCGGTTCAACAGCACTGCGAGGGGTACGCCGACCGCAGGGATACCGATCTTGATGATGTTGCGTTGCAGGAGGTGCTTACCCACGACGGGGAATCCCTTCGCGGCGGTCAGGACCGTCCCGGAGTAGAAGCGCTTGATCACCGGCCGCACGAAGACCGGGACCGCCTTGACCACGCCTTCCCGGACCACTTCCCCGCTCTTGATCGTGAAGGCCACTCGGATGAGCTTCCACATGTCATCGGGGTCGGACAGGTCGAGCGGGACCCGGTAGAGGACTGCGATGTCGTAGGCGAGGCGGAGCTGGAGCCGGGTGATGAACGCGACGTCGACCATGACGGTCGCGACGGCGGCCGGGAACGTCGCCGGCGAGGCACCGCCAAGGCTCCCGATGGTGGCGACGACGGCCGCCGAGTAGGCACCGGCGGAGAGCCCGCCTTCGAGCGCGGCGTACCGGGCCGCCATCTTGATCCGCTGCTCGACCACGGCGTCCGCGGGTACGCCCTCGTACCGCTCCTGGAAGTACTGCCAGTTGACCTTGTCGGTGTAGGAACTCAGGGCCTGGGCACTGAGCTTGGTGAACCAGCCGCCGGACTTGATGTCGTCCGCGCTCAGCCCTTTGATGAACTCCCGCAGCTCGGCCCGCTCATGCTCGACGGCCTCCCGATCGGCGTCGTCTCCGCCGGTGTCGGTGGCGTCAATCAGAGTTTCGGTCATGGCGAGTCCTCCCAGGCGGTTCAGCGTCCCGTCAGGTTGTCAGGTTTTGAACAACACCGTTGCCGTCTCGGCACGATGACTCCGTAGTCAGCACCCGCCGCTGAACCGCTACGCTCCCGGAATGACCACCGGACCAGCCTGGGAGCCCGCGTCCGTGCCCGAGGTGGCCGACTTGTTCCGCTGGGCCGAGATCCCCTGGTGGATCGCGGGGGGACACGCCATCGAACTCGCCGTCGGGCACCCCATCCGCGAGCACGACGACATCGACGTCCTGGTCCTGCGCGATGACCAGCTCGCCGTACAGCGCGCACTTGCCGGATGGGAGTGGTGGGCTGCCGACCCGCCCGGCACCTTGCGCCCCTGGCAGCCCGACGAGTACCTGCATCTGGGTATCCATGACGTCTGGTGCCGGCCCGGGCCCGGAGCGCCGTGGCGCCTCCAGATCATGCTGGACGAGGCGCAAGACGGGCTGTGGATGTCCCGCCGCGACACCGCCGTGCACCGTCCCGTGGCAGAACTCGGTGCCATCAGCGCGGGCGGCATCCCCTACGTGACCCCCGAGGTCCAGCTCTACTACAAGGCCAAGGAGCCCCGTCCCAAGGACGAGACCGATCTCACCGCGGCCCTTCCGTCCCTCGCGCCGGCACAGAGGATCTGGCTGGCCGCAGCCATCCTCAGAACGTACGGGGCGCACCCGTGGATCGACCGGCTCGGACTGCCGGAGCGGTACCGGAATCCGCCGCAGAAAGAACTCCTGGACCACCTTCCCTGCGACGGGGAGCAGCGGTGATGAAGCCCGGCCCGCCTGCCCACGAGGTGGCGGAATCCAAGCTGAGGGAGCGGGCCGTGAACCCTGCCGTCGCCCACCTCGCCCAGGCCTTCCCACCGCCGGCCTGTACCGGCCGGCCCGCCCCGGTCAGGAACCCGACCGGTGGACCGTGGCGATCAAGGAGGGACGCGGCCGGGATCGGGCCCTCGGCAGGGTCGGGTCACGCCTCGGGTGTGCCGCGCCCGGAGTCTTCTCGGGGACTCCGGGCGCAGGGGGCCTGTCAGGCGTTGCCGGGGGGCACGGCGCCGGTCATCTCTGCCAGCACGGTCCGCCGGTCCTCTCCCGGGCGGGCGCGGAGAGGCCGGGCCAGGCGTGCGCTGTCGTAGTGCCAGCGGTGATCGAGGTCCCGGGGAACCGCCTCGGTCGTGCGGAGGTCCGCGCGGGTGCCGAGCAGGTCCGTGAGGTCCTGTGCCAGGTCGTGCCAGGACACGTGGCCGCTGCACGCGTTGGCGACTCCGTGCACGGGCCGATCCAGGCACTCGGCCACCGCGCGGGCCAAGGCGGCTGCGTGCACCCAGGCGGCTCCGTACCAGTCGTGTCCGCCGGTACCGGGACGGGGCAGGTCGATCGGGCGGCCCTCGCGGGCGGCCTGGTAGAGCGTGCCGATGGCGCCCCAGCGCAGCTGTTCGCGCAGCCGGTCGTGCGCGCCCCAGACGATCGGTGACCGCACGGCGCTCCCGCCCCCGCGTCCCGCGGTCCCCGCGGCGCGCAGCACCATGGACTCGCAGTCCAGCTTGGCCCTCCCGTACGGGCTGACGGGCTCGTGGGGCGGCGCCTCCTCGGCGACCCGGTCCGTCCCGGGGTGCCCGTAGGCGTCGACGCTGCTGACGAAGACGAAGGGACCGCGCCGCCAGGCGTCGACCATCGCCTCCATCGCCGCCAGGTCGACGTCGTGCCGGGTGAAGGTGCAGGCGGCGTGGACGACGGCGTCGGCCTGCGCGACGGCGTCCCGCAGCCCGGCCAGGTCGGAGAAGTCGCCTTCGATGACGTCGACGCCCTCGGTGGCGATCAGATGGGCGGACTCGGGCCGGGCCAGCGCCAGCACGGGGCGGCCCTGCGCGGCGAGTTCACGCACGACGAACGCGCCGACGCCGCCCGTCGCGCCGGTGACCAGCACCGTGCCCGGACGGATGTCCCGGGAGCGGGGGGCCGGCCTCCTCGCGGTCTTCGCGGCGCTCTGCTGCGCCGCCCGTTCGTCGAGGAGCGCCGTCAGCGCCCGGGGCGTACGGGCCTGGAGCACGTCGAGGCCCGTGAGCGGCAATCCGAGGTCCGTGCGCAGCCGTTCGGCGAGCTGCACGGCTTTCAGGGAGTGGCCGCCGAGGGCGAAGAAGTCGTCGTCCGGCGACGGCAAGACGCCGAGCACAGCGGTGAAGGTGTCCTTGACCGCTGCGGCCCGGGGTCCGGACGGGGCGTTCGGCGTGGACGGCGCGGGCAGCCGGGCGTGGTCGAGCGGACCGGCGGCCGAGCGCGGCAGCGCGTCGAGCAGCGTGACCGTGGCGGGCACGTCCTCGGGCGCGAGCGACCGGCGCAGCAGGCCCAGCAGTTCGTGACCGGACGGGCCGACGCTGTCGTGGAGGACGGCATAGGCCACGGGCGGCCCTTGCTCGGGCCGGACCACCGTGGCGTCGGCGACGCTCGGGTGGGCACGCAGGGCCTTCGCGGCCGGGTGACGGTCGCCCTCCGGGGCGGCGCCGTCCTGGGGGCCGGCGTCGTCCTGCGACCGGGAGCCGTCGTTCGGGCCGGGGAGGGGCAGCTTGCCCAGGGCGAGTTCCGGGTCGGCGGCGACCGCGTGGAGCAGGGCCGCGTAGTCCCGTACGGCCGCCTCGGCGACGGTGTCGTCCAGCGTGTTCGGGTCGTACTGGACGAGCGCCTGGGGCTGGGCGGCGTCGCCCCCCGGCACGATGCCGTAGGACAAGGTGAACTTGGCGCCGTCGGAGGGGATGTCGACGTACTCGGCCGACGTATCCGGCAGCCGGAGTACCGTCGGCTCGCCGAGGACGTCGGAGGTGACGCGGACCAGTGCGGTGCCGTCGGCGCCGCGCGCCCCGGCGCCGAGGCGTTCGAGGACCAGGTCGAAGGGGATGTGCCGGTGGCGCTGGGCTTCGAGGAGCGCGTCGCTCACGCGGCGCAGCAGTTGGGCGAAGGAGGGGTCGCCGGAGACGTCCACCCGTACGGGAAGGGTGTTGACGCACAGGCCGACGAGGCCGCGCATGGCGGTTCCGCTGCGGTGGGTGCCCGCCACGCCGATGACGAGGTCGTCGTCGCCGGTGAGGCGGTGCAGTGCGGCGAAGGCCGCGGTGAGCGACACCGCGAAGAGCGTGGCCTGCCGCTGTGCACCCAGCGCCCGCAGGGCGTCGGGCACGGTCGGCGCCAGGGGCACGAGGTGCGCGGCCCCGGGCCGCACGGTCGTGTGCGGCCCGGCCGCCGCCGGCTGGGGCAGGCGCGGTGGGGTGGCATCGGCCAGCAGGGCGCTCCAGCGGTTCAGGTCCTCCTCGAAGCCGGGCAGGGCCTCGTGCTCGCGGCGCGCGTGGTCGGCGTACCGGGGCGGTGCGGCGAGTGCGTGCCCGCTCGTTCCGTCGGTGGCCGCCGTGTAGAGGACGGCGAGTTCGGCGGCCACGGTCTCCAGTGAGGCGCCGTCCACGGCGATGTGGTGGAACGTCAGCAGCACGGTGTGGTCCTGCGGGCCGTGGCGCAGGACGAGCGCCCGTACCGCGTCGCCGGCCGCGAGGTCGAACGGCCGGCCCGTCTCGCGCCGCAGCAGCTCCGGGGCGTCCGTCGCGCCGGTGTCGACGACGTGGACGGGGACGGTCCGCGGCGTCGGGAGCACCTCCTGGCAGGGCACGCCCTCGTGCTCCGTGTAGCGGGTGCGGAGAATGGCGTGCCGGGCCACCAGCTGGGTGAGGGCGGTGGAGAACGCGGCCACATCGAACGGACCGCGCAGACGGGTGGCGAACGGTACGTGGTACGAGTCGCCCGCGCCGCCGAGCCGCTCCATCAGCCACATGCGGCGCTGAGCGCGGGAGAGGGGGACGCCTGCGGCCTGCGGGGCAGTGGTGGCCGAGCCGGAGTGGGCGGTGTCCTGCGGTACGCGGCCGCCCTGGCCCGCGCTCGCACCTGCGCTCGCACCTGCGGTGGGCTCGGCCGTCGCGCGCCGGGCGCTTCCGGCGCGGGCCCGGCGCAGCAGCTCCTGCTGGAGTTGCTGCCTGCGGTCGCGGGCCGCGGAGTCGGTGTCAGTGGACATCGCTGTGCTCCGGGGTCTCGGGGTGGAGGTCTGCGTGGGTGGCCAGGAGGGCGCGTTCGACCAGCGCGGCCTGTGCGGCGACGGTCGGGGCGGCGAAGAACTCGGCGAGGGACAGTTCTACGCCGAGTTCCTCGCGCAGGTCGTCGGTGACGGCGAGGGCGAGGAGGGAATGGCCTCCGAGGAGGAGGAACTCGTCGTCGGCTCGGGTGACCTCGTTGCCCAGTGCCTGGCTCCACACCTCGGCGACGGCCTGTTCCAGCGGTGTCATCCGCGCCGCCGGCTCGTCGGCGGGCTGCTCCTCGGCAGCGTGCGCGCGTGCGGTGAGTGCGCGCCGGTCGACCTTGCCGGCCGGGGTGAGGGGAAGCCGCTCCAGCACGGTGACCGTGTCGGGAACCAGGTGGGCGGGCAGGACCGCGGTGAGCCGCCCGCGCAGCGCCGCGCCGTGCGCTACAGGGCCGGGCGCGGCGACGACGAACGCGACGAGGCGCGCCTCGGGGGTGCCGGCGCCATCGACCGTGACGGCGGCGTCGTCCACGTCCGGCTGCTCGCGGAGGGCGTGTTCGACCTCGGCGGGTTCGATGCGGAAGCCGCGGACCTTCACCTGGTCGTCGTTGCGGCCGTGGAACTGCAGGATGCCGTCGGGCCGGAGGGAGACGATGTCGCCCGTTCGGTAGAGCCGCCCGCCGGCTGCGGGATGCTCGACGAACCGTTCGGCGGTGAGTGCGGGCAGTCCCGTGTACCCGTGGGCGAGCCTGCTGCCGCCGATCCACAGTTCGCCCCGGTCGCCGTCGGCCGCCGGGTGGCCGTCGGCGTCCAGGACGTGTGCCGTGGCGCCGGAGACGGGCCTGCCGATCGGTATCTGCCCCTCGCAGTCCTGCTCGGTGACCCGGTGGGCGGTTGCGAAGGTGGTCGTCTCGGTCGGCCCGTAGCCGTTGACGAGCTCAAGCCAGGGGAAGGCGGTGAGCACCTCACGGGCCTGGGCGGCGGCCATCGCCTCGCCGCCCACGACGACCGAGCGGAGCTGGGCGAAGACGCGGGAGCGGCGGGCGGCGAGCTGGTGGAAGAGGGCCGTGGTGAAGAACGCCACCGTCACGCCGTGCCGCTCCACGTGCCGGGCCAGGTCCTCCAGGGAGGGCCGCTGCTCGGTGCAGACGACGACCGCGGCGCCGTTGGCGAGCGCGGCCCAGACTTCGAACGTCGAGGCGTCGAAGGTCATGGGCGAGTGGAACAGGACGCGGTCGCGGCCGGTGAGGGTGACGTAGTCGGGTGCGGTGACCAGCTCGGCAATGGCCCGCTGCGGTACGAGGACGCCCTTGGGGCGGCCGGTGGAACCGGAGGTGAACATGATGAACGCCGGGCTGTCGGGGTCGGACTCGTCGACCGGCCGACCGGCCGTGAGCGGCTCCTCGGGCAGGGCGAGGACGGGACCGGGGAGGGTGGCCGCCTCCAGCAGCTTCGCGTCGCCGACGGTGAGCTTCACCTCCGCGTCGGCGATCATCGCCTCGGTGCGCGGGCGGGGCTGGGCGGGGTCGAGCGGCACGCACACGGCTCCCGCCAGCCACAGCCCGAGCTGGGCGACGACCGTACGGGACGACCGCGCCGTCAGGAGCGCCACCCGGTCGCCGCGAGCCACCTCGTGTGCGCGCAGGTGTGCCGCGAGGGCGCGGCCGGCCTGGAGGAGACGGCCGTACGTCAGGGTGGTGTCGCCGTCCACGACGGCGAGGGCGTCGGGGGTGAGCTCGGCGTGCCGCGCGACGAGCGCCGGCAGGGCGGTCGCCGGGGCGGCGGGCTGCGCGGTGGTGGGCTGCGGGGTGGTGGGCTGCGGGGCGGCGGGCTGCGCGGTGGTGGGCTGCGCGGTGGTGGGCCGCGGGGTGGTGGGTGTCATGTCAGGCTCCTTCCGGGCGCGGGGTCCGGCGCTGGTCGAGGAGGGCGGCGAAGGCGCGCAGGTCGGTGCTGCGCAGCAGCTCGGGGGCGCGCAGGCGTACTCCGGCCTCGCGTTCGACGGTGGCCAGCAGTCGTGCGGCGACGACGGAGGTGCCGCCGGCGTCGGTGAAGTTGTCGCCGAGGCCGATGCCGGGCCGGCCGAGGAGGTCGCGTACGGTCGCCAGCACGAGCCGCTCGGAGGCGGTGGCGGTGGCGGTGGCGTCGGCGAGGTCGTCCGTGGTGGTGGTCCTGGGCGGCACGGGGGCCGAGGCCTGGGCCTGGGCTGCCAGGGCGGGCCGGTCCACCTTGCCGTTGGCGTCGAGCGGGAAGCCGTCGACGATCCGTACGGCGGCGGGGACGGCCTGCTCGGGGAGCCAGGACCGGACCGTGTCGAGGAGGTCACCGGTCGCGGGTCGGGCGCCGTCGGCGGGCCGTACGTGTGCGACGAGGCGGACGTGGCCGGAGCTGTCGCGCAGCACGGTGACGACGGCGGTGCGCACCCGGGGGTCCTGCTCGAAGGCGGCTTCCACCTCGACCGGTTCGATCCGCACCCCGCTGATCTTCACCTGGTCGTCGAGGCGGCCGAGGAAGTCCAGGCTGCCGTCGGCGTTCATCCGGACCCGGTCACCGGTGCGGTAGAGGCGGTCGATCTCGGGCAGCGCCAGGTCCTGTGGAGGCGGGGTGAACCGGCGTGCGGTGAGTTCGGGGTCGAGGTACCCGAGCGCCAGGCAGTGGCCGCCGACGCGCAGTTCACCCTCCTGCCCGCGGGCGACGGGGCGGCCTTCGTCGTCCGTGACGACGAGGGTGACGCCCGGCAGCGCGGTGCCGATGGGGGGCGGGGTCAGGTCGCCGGCCTCCGGGTCGGTGCCGCGCATGGTGTGGGTGGTGGTGACGACGGTGGCTTCCGCGGGGCCGTAGGCGTTGTGGACGGTCGCGGTGACGTCGGCGCCGGGGCGGCGGCGCATGCGGTCGCCGCCGACGACGAGGTGACGGAGCGCCAGATCTTGCGGCCACGGCCGGTCCAGGAGCGGCTCGACGGTGGGAGTGGCCGCCACGGCGTGGGTGAGCGCGGCGTCACGCCACCAGTCGGTGAGTAGGTGCGAGTCCCAGCGGGTGTCGTCCGGGGCCGGGACGAGGGCGGCACCTGAGGTCAGGGCGGCCCACAGTTCCAGCAGGTGCGGGTCGAACGCGACACCGATGAGCAGGGACTGGCGGTCGCCCGGCGCGAGGCCGGTCTCGGCCCGGTACCAGTCGAGGGCGACGGAGAGCGAGGGCTCGGCCACGGCGACCGCCTTGGGGCGGCCGGTGGAACCGGAGGTGAGGACGGCGTACAGGGCGCCCTCGGGTGCGCGCCGGGTGCCGCGGACCGTGTCGGTGAAGGCCGCCACCGCGGCGGCGGGGGCGTTGACACCGTCGGTGGGCAGCAGCAGCGGGGAGTGCTCCCCGCTGCGGTGTTCCGCGGGCAGGACAGCGGGGTCGCCGATGAGGCAGGCGATGTCGAGGTCCTCGGTGACGGCCTGGATGCGGCGTTCGCCGGGGCGGGGGCCGAGCGGCAGGTAGACGGCGCCGATCCGGGCGAGCGCGACGGCGGTCACCACCAGGGCGGTGGACCGGTCGAGGCAGACGCCGACGAGGTCACCGGGCCGGACGCGGTCGGCCAGGTCGGCGGCGACCAGCGCGGCCGCCGCGTCGAGGTCCTGGTATGTCCAGGTCTCTGTCCGGTCGATCACTGCCGGCGCCTGCGGGGTACGCCGGGCCCAGTCCTCGAAGCGGGCGAGCACACGGGTCGGTTGGGCGGAGGGTCCATGGGCGACGCTCGGCGCGGTGTCGGTGTCGGTGTCGAGGCCGAGGGGCATGGCGGGAAGGGCGGGCGCGGTCGGGGACTGGGTCATCACGACTCCGTGGAAAGGGCGGTGGTGGCGAGGGCTTCGGCCTGGTCGGCGAGCACGGGGTTGCGGAAGAGCACCTTCAGCGGCGGGCGCGTGCCCAGCCGGGGCTCCAGCCAGGCGGCCAGCTCCGCGGCCAGCAGGGAATGGCCCCCGCTGTGGAAGAAGTGGGAGCGGGCGTCGAACCGGCTGTGGCCGAGGACCTTGCGCCAGCCTTCCGTGAGCAGAGCCGTCATCGGATCGTCGGACGCGGCGGACGTGGCGGACGCGGCGGTGGCCGCAGGACCCGGCTCGGATCCGGATCCGGTTCCGGGCTCGGGGGTCGCGGCGTCGTCGGGGTCGAGCTCCGCCGCTCGGCGGGACAGTGCCGTACGGTCGGGCTTGCCGCCGGCGAGGGTCGGCATCGTGTCCAGCCGTGCCCACCGGCCGGGCACGAGGGGGCCGGGCAGGCGGCGGCTCAGCTCGGCGTGCAGCGCCTTCTCGTCGAAGGCCGCGCCGTCGGCTCCGTCTTCGAGGAAGCCGACGAGCCGGGGTCCGCCGGGGCTCTCCCGGTCCAGTACGACGGCGCAGGACCGGCCGCCCAGCACGGCGGACGCCGCCGCCTCGATCTCCTCCAGCTCGATGCGGTGGCCGCGCAGTTTGATCTGGTTGTCGCGCCGCCCGAGGAAGTACAGCAGACCGTCCAGACCGCGGTAGCCGAGGTCGCCGGTGAGGTAGACGCGCTGCCCGTCGAGTGCGTCGACGGTCACGAACCGGGCGGCCGTCGCCTCCTCGTTGCCCGCGTAGCCCTCGGCGAGACCAGGTCCGGCGACGGCGAGTTCACCGACCGCGCCGGACGGCAGCGGGCGGTGGTGGGCGTCCAGGACGTGGATCCGCTCGCCCGGGAGCTCGGTGCCCAGGGGGATCTCGGCACCCTCGGCGAGGGCGTCGCGGGAGACCTCGTGGACGGTCGAGCTGATGGCGGCCTCCGTGACGCCGTACACGTTGAGCACGGTGGCGTCGGTGTCGGTGAGGATGCCGCGCAGTGCCTCCACGGGAAGGCGCTCGCCGCCGAGGACCAGGAGCCTGGGCGCCCAGCTCCCGTCACGCAGTGCGGGACGCAGGTCCTCGCGGGTGGCGAGGAAGTAGCTGGTGGGCAGGTTGGCGACGGTGACCCGGGCGGATCCCAGCAGTTCGGCGAGCTCCGCGCCCGTGGGCACCTCGTACTCGGGCAGGACCAGGCACGCACCGGCGTGCAGGGCCGGCAGCACCTCCTCGAGCGCCACGTCGAAGGACGGCTGGGCGAACATCAGGACGCGGTCCGAGGTGGTGAGGCCGAACCGGTCGGCGGCCGCGGTCAGATGGTGCACGAGCGCCGCGGGGCCGACGGCGACCGGCTTCGGCAGCCCGGTGGAACCGGAGGTGTGGATGACGTACGCGGTGCCGGGAAGTGCGGTGGTTCCGAGTGCGGGAGGCAGTACCGGAGCGTCGATCCGGGCTGTCGGCAGTGCTTCCGGCAGGGCCGGGGTGCCGTCACCGGTGAGGACCAGCGCCGGGGCGAGCCGCTCCAGCAGCAGACCGAGCCGGGCGGGCGGATCGGACGGGGACAGCGGGCAGTAGACGGCGCCGGTCCGCAGGCATGCGAGCAGGGCGACGACCGAGTCGATCCCCCTGGGCAGGACCACGGCCACCGGCCGGCCGGGCGTCACACCGGCGGCGCGCAGTCGCTCGGCGAGCGAGCGGACGCGGTCGTCGAGTTCGCCGTAGGTGAGACGGCGGGCGCCGCACAGCAGGGCCGGCTGCGACGGGTGGTGCGCGGCGACGGGATCCAGCGGATCGCGGTCGGCCGGGACGGGCACGGGCTCGGCGGCCGGCTCCGCGGCGGTCGGTTCCAGGTCGGCCAGCGGGGTCTCGGGGCTGTCGAGATAGGCGCGCAGCAGGTCCAGGAAGCGGCCGGAGAGCAGCCGGGCGACGTCTTCGCCGAAGAGGTCCATGTCGTAGTCCCAGACCAGCGTCATGCCGGGCGAGCCGTGGCGCGGGGTGACGCCGCGCCGGTCGTCCGGGAGCAGGACCACGTCGAGGTCGAAGCGGGTGGTGCCGGTGTTGAAGCCCTCGAAGAGGGTGATGTCGAGGCCGGGCACGTCGATCTCGGGCAGCGGCGCGTCGTGGGCGCTGAACATGACGGAGAAGAGCGGGTTGTCGGCGCCGGAGGTGTGCATGCCGAGCGCCCGGGTCAGCTCCTGGACCGGTACGTCCTGGTGCGGCAGGGCCCGGATGAGGGTGTCGGTGACCTCGTCCATGGCGTCCTGGGCGGGGGCGGCGCCGTCCAGGGCCAGCGGCAGCGGGATGGTGTTGACGAACATGCCGACGGCGTCCTCGTAGCCGAGGGGGCGGTTGCCGACGGCGGTGCCGATGACCATCCGGGAGCGGCCGCTGTGGCGGCGCAGGAGTTCGGCGAACAGTCCGAGGAGCGTGGAGAAGGGGGTGAGACCGCGTGTACGGGCGTGCGCGCGCAGGCGTTCGGTGAGATCGGCGCCGATCGTCTGGCGCAGCTGTCCGCCGTGGTGCTTGCGGCGGGCGCCGGGGCGGGTCAGGCCCGGCAGCGGCAGGTCGTGCTGCTGGTCGCGCAGTTCGGCCCGCCAGAAGTCGAGCGATTCGGGAGCGTACGCGGCCTCGGCCCGCTCCCGGACGTGGTCCGCGTACGAGGAGGCGGGCGGGAGCTCCAGGGTCTCGCCGAGGACGTGGGCCCGGTAGACGCGGAAGACGTCGTCGAGCAGGATCGCGAAGGAGTGCCCGTCGTGGATCAGGTGGTGCTCGACGTGGACCAGCCGGTGGTGGCGTTCGGCCAGTCGCACGAGCGTCCAGCGGATCAGCGGTGCCTCGAAGGTGTCGAGCGGTGTCTCGGCCTCCGTGCGCAGGAGGCGGGCGAAGGCCGCCTCGGGGTCCTCCTCGGTGCTGAGGTCGGCCGTGTGCAGTCTCGGCGCACACTGCGACGCGACCCGCTGGGCCGGTACGGACCCGGTGGAGGCGACGAGTTCGAGCCGCAGACCGGGGTGGCGTGCCAAGGTGGCGGCGAGCCCGCGGCGCAGCGCCTCGGTGTCGAGGGTGCCCCACAGGTCCAGTGAGGCGGTGAAGTTGTAGGCGCGACTGCCGGGCTGCATCTGCTCGTGCAGCCAGACGATCTCCTGCGAGGAGGAGAGCGGAAGCATGGGCGATCCCTGAGGTTGTCGGGTCGGTCTCCGGTGCCGGCCACGGTCGTGTCCGGTCGTCGTGCGGGCGGCTACGCGGGTCGCGCGGCGCCGCTTACTGCGTGGGGGGATGCCGTGGGGGAAGCTCGGGGTGCGCGGCGGCGTGGGATGCGCCTAGTGCCGGGCGGTGCGGGTGGTGCGGGCGGTGCCGGGTACGCGTGAGCGCCGGTGCGCGGCGCCGCGGGAGCGGACACGTGCGCGTCGTTCCCGGGGGAGGGTGGTGCCGCCGTGGCGCACGGACCTGGTGCTGTGGCTGGGAAGGTTTGCCGGGTTGCGTCGTCCGGTGCATGGGGTCTCCCCAGGCCCGCAGGGCCTGGGGGAAGCTTCGCAAGGCGGAGGGCCGCGGCTCGTACTGGACGTACTTGCGAACCTTGCCGGTCACAGCACGAGGCGGCGTCCGGGCGCGGAGCGGCGGGGCGGTGGGACGGCGGGGTCACTGCAGGGTGTGATCCGAGGGGCGCAGCGCGTGGGTGAGCGCGTCGAAGGCCCGGTGCGCGGTCTCGTCGTCCAGTACCGCCCGGTCCCAGACCATCCGCAGACGGATCTCCGCGCCCTGGGTGACGGAGACGGCGAAGGGTCCGCGTACCGGTCTGCCGTCGACGTGGACCTCCCGTCCCTCGACACCGGCGAGCACCAGGGGCGGGCGACGGCTGTCGTCGTCCACGGTGAGCAGTCCGTCGAGGCCTCCGGTCCAGCCCGAGCCGGTGGCCCGCACCGCGGCCACGACCGCGTCGAACGGTACGTCGGCCCGGTCGAGGTCGTCCCACCACGCGTCGGCCGTCGCCTCCGGGCCGGGTCCGCGGCCGGTGCCGGTGTCGGTGCCGGTGTCGGTGTCGGTGTCGGTGTCGGTGTCGGCGGGGAAGACGAGGGTGTTGAGGAAACATCCGACGACCGGCTCCGCTCCCGGGGGCCGGCCGCCCCACGGGTAGCCGAGCGGGACGGCGCGGCCGGATCCGGGGCCGTACAGCTCGCGGGCCGCGGAGCGGCAGGCATCGAGCAGTCCGGGGAAGGACACGCCACCGTCGTGCGCGGGCAGCCGGGCCTGCGCCGCGCCGCTGGGCCGTGCGCCCTCGGGCACGCGGGCCGGACGGGGCGCCGGAGCGTGGGCGTGCAACGCGCTCAGCCGGTCCGCCCAGTACGCGGCTGCTTCGGGCGTGTCCGCCCGTTCCTCGGCAGCGAGTTGGCGCAGGACCGCGTCCTGGTAGGCGGCGAGTTCGGCTGCCGTCTCCCCCGGTGCTGCGTGGGACGCGGCGGGCTCCTCGCTGTAGGCGGCGCCGAGTTCGTCGACGATCCGCGCCAGCGAACGGCCGTCACAGACGGCGTGGTCCAGGGCGACGGCGAGGATGTCCTCCGCCCGCTCCGCATCGTGTACGAGGAAGAGCCGCAAGGGGGGACCCTGCGCATCCCAGGAGTCCAGCGCGCGACGGAGCGCGTCGGCGGGCGACTCCCCCGGTACGAGGTCCGGCCGGGTCACGACGACGTCCGGATCGGCGACGCGCAGGACGGGGGTACCGCGGATGACGGCGGGCCGCGAGCGCAGGGCGGTGTGCCGAGCGGCGAGCCGGGATGCCGCCGCCCGCAGGCGTTCGGGGTCGACGGTCCCGTGCGGGAACGCGAAGAACATCGGCACCACGTCGGGGCGTCCGGACGGGTCCAGCGAACGCACCAGCTGGAAGCGGCGCTGTGCTCCGGTGACCGGCAGCAGGATGTCGGACCGGTCGTCGGTGAGACGCCGGTAGCGGGCCAGGTACTGACTCGTGATGCTGAGCACGTGGTCCTCTCTGTCGTGGCCGCGGTCGTGCGGAACGGTGGCGCGGCGGGCGGTGCCCGTGCAGGGGTTGTCCCCGGTCGCCGTACGGTGGTCGGTCGAGCGTCAGACGGTGGGTGCGGGGGCCGGCCGTTCGTCACCGTCGGCGGAGGCCGTGTCCCGGGGTGTCCCGCGGTCGGCGCCCGTGCCGCCGGCGCCACCGTCGTCCTGCGGACCGGGCAGGTCCCGCATCCGGCGCAGCGGGGAGAGCAGCAGCGGCAGTGGTACGGCGAGGATGCCGACGGCGCAGCAGGCGAGTGCCGTACGCGAACCGTAGGACTGGGCGAGGGCTCCGCCGAGGAGCGCGCCCAGCGGCAGGGTGCCCCACATGAGGAAGCGCAGGGTGGCGTTCATCCGGCCGAGCAGCCGCGGTGGGCACATGCCTTGGCGGAAGCTGACCTGGGCGACGTTGTAGACGACGGCGCCGAAGGAGACGACCGCCGATCCGGCGGCGAAGAGGACCGCCCCGGGGACACCGTGCCCGGACAGGGGCCACAGCAGCGCGAACGGGCCGGACACAAGGACGGACAGGAGCATGACCCGGGCCTGCCCCAGCCGGGCTGCGAGGCGCCCGGCGCACAGGGCGCCCAGGAGACCTCCCACGGCCGACGCGGACAGCACCAGTCCGAGCCCCCCGGCCTCCAGGCCGACGACACGGACGAGATGCACGGTCTGCGTCGCCATGAGGACGGCCGTACAGAAGTTGGCGAGGCCGGTCGTGAGGGCGATGACGCGGAGCAGCGGATGGCCGAAGACGAAGCGGACGCCCTCGCCGATCTCCTTGCGCAGGGAGCCCCCGGCGGCAGCGGGCTCGGGCGCTTCCTCGGCCCGCTCGACGCGCTGGAGGAAGAGGGCGGAGAGCACGTAGCCGATGGCGTCGACGGTGACCGCGAACTGCGCTCCGACGAGCTGGACCAGTCCGCCGCCGATACCGGGGCCGGTCACCTGGGCGGTGGAACGGACGGTCTCCAGGGCGCCGTTGCCGGCCACGAGTTGATCACGGGGCAGGATCTGCGGCAGGTAGCTCTGATGGGCGACGTCGAAGAACACGGTCGCCACGCCCGTCACGAGCGCGACGAGGTAGAGCTGGGCCATGGTCAGGACGCCGGCGAGCGCGGCGACGGGGATGCTGGCCATGGCGACGGCGCGCACCAGGTCCGCGCGGATCATCAGGGGCCGCTTGCGCATGCGGTCGGTGAGCGCGCCGGCGGGCAGCCCGACGAGCAGGAAGGCGGCGGTCTCCGCGGCGGTCAGGAGGCCCACCTGGAGGGCAGGGGCGTCGAGTTCGAGGACGGCCACGAGGGGCAGCGCCACCAGTGTCACTTGTGCACCGAGCTGTCCGGTGGCAGCTCCCGCGAGTAACAGTCGGAAGTCGCGCAAGCGCAGAGGGCCACCGGCGGTGGCTCGGGATGTGTCGGACATGTGAACGACATTCACGGATCCATCGCTCAACAGTCAAAGCAAACCTGTCACTTTCGGACTTGTTTTGCGCTGTCGTGGACACAGATCGGGAAATCCTTCGCACTACACGGGGTACGGCCGCGTGAATTCCTGCCGGTGTGCATGCAATGCGGGACAGGTGGGGCAAGGGAGGACAGGGAGCACAGGGAGGCGCCGAGCGACCTTCCTTACCCTGAGTAACGGGTTCCATTCTGACCGAAAAGACTCACCCAAGATCACGCTCCCGCGGAAGCGCCTGTTCCGTCCGCTATGACGCCACACCGGCGGCGGTCCGGCGCGCGCAATGCCGGACGACCGCGGCCAGGTCCCCCTCCGACCGCAGCAGGTTCCGCTGGACGCGCGCGCCGTTGCCGTGCTCCAGGAGGCCGGCGATTGCGGCCCGCACGAGCCCCTCGTCGCCGGAGTCGGCCAGGGCTTCGCCGACGTAGCGGTACAGCGCGTCGACGGCGGCCTCAGGCGCGGTCTCCCGCAGCGTCTCGGGGTGCAGCAGCGGACCGTCGAGTCCCGAGCGGCCCGCCTGCCACGACGCCAGCCGGAGCAGCCCGGTGCTGACCCTGGCCGGCGGTTCACCGGCTCGCCACTTCCGGGCCGCGGTCTCCACCAGGGCGCGCACGAGGGCGGCCAGCAGGACGGGGGTCGACGCGTCGAGACACACGTCCGCCACCCTGACCTCCACCGTCGGGTAGGAGGCGGACAACCGCGCGTCGAACCAGATCATCCCCTCGTCGCGCAGCACGCCCGACTCGACCATGGCCCGCACCTCCGCGTGATAGCGGTCCGCAGAGCCGAAGACGTCCACCGGCCCGGCCGCGGGCAGCCGGTTCCAGACCCGGCTGCGATAGCTGCCGTACCCGGTGTCCTCGCCCTGCCAGAACGGGGAATTCGCGCTCATCGCGGTCAGTACGGGCAGCCAGAGCCGGATGCGGTCCAGTACGGCCACGCCCTCCTCGTCCGACTCCACCGCCACGTGGACGTGGCAGCCGCAGGTCAGCTGCTCCTGCGCGGTCATGCCGAACTGCCGCGACACCCACTCGTACCGGTGTCCGGGGGACATCGAGGGTCGGACGGCCAGCGGTGAGGTGCCGATCGCCGCCACGACCGCACCCGCCGCCGCGGCGTGCCGGGCGGCCTCGGCGCGCCACCGGAGGATCTCCTCCTGCAGCTCGCCGATCTCCGTCACCGGTTTCGTGCCGAACTCGACCTGCTCCTCCTGGAGCTCCGCCTCGAACGTGTGGCCGGACTCCGTTCCGTCCGCCGCACTGGCGGTTGCGGCGCGGTCGGCTGCGGCGAGCACTGCTCCCGACACGGCCAGCGGCTCCCCGCTGTCCGCGTCCGCCAGCAGCAGCTCTTCCTCCACGCCGACGCTCCGCATGCATTCGCCCCTCTCTTCGCCGTCCTGTTCACCGATCGGTTGTCAGCGTCTGCCCGGCCCCGCCGTGGATATGCGGAAGGGGACCCACCGGGCTGGGGACCACGGTCGCGGGCGTCGGCGGGAGGGCGTCGGCGGGAGGGCGTTCCTCACCGGGGGCCGAGGATTCGGCCGCAGAGCATGTTGCCCGGGTCCGCCGGGTCGTCGCTGATCCAGAACTGGCGCCAGAGGAGGGCGAAGCGCTCGCGGCCGAGGTGGCCGGCGCCCTCCGGGGCGAGCAGCTCGAAGACGCCGTCCAGGTCGGCCGGGCGGCCGTTCCAGGTCTCCACGAGTCGCCGGTGCTCCTCCGGCGAGATGACGCCGTCGGCATTTAGGTCGACGACCGCGCCGGCCCCCACGGGCACATGTGCGCGAAATGTCACCCCGAAGCGGGTGCGTGAGCGGAGCGCTGCCACGCCCCCGCACCTCTGGTGCCGCGGCCCGCCGGGAGGGGATCATGGGCGTGCGCGTTGGCCGTCATCGCCGCAGTGAGTGCAGGAGGTACGTGTGTCCGTAGCGTCGAGTCGTGCGTCCGGGAGTTCCGAAGTCCCGCTGCTCCGCGAGACGATCGGGGACAACCTCGACCGGACCGTACGACGCTTCCCCGGCCGGGACGCCCTCGTGGACGTGGCCGCCGGCCGCCGGTGGACGTACGCGGAGCTGGCCGCCGAGGTGGACGCCCTCGCCCTGGGGCTGCTGGACCTCGGGATCGTCCGGGGCGACCGGGTCGGCATCTGGGCGCCCAACCGCGCCGAGTGGACGCTGGTGCAGTACGCCACCGCGAAGATCGGGGCGATCCTGGTCACCGTGAACCCGGCGTACCGCTCCCACGAGCTGGAGTACGTGCTCGGGCAGTCCGGCATCCGGCTGCTGGTCGCGGCGGAGCGCTTCAAGACCTCCGGCTACGCGGCGATGATCGAGGAGGTCCGGCCGCGCTGCCCGGGGCTGGAGTTCACCATCCTGTTCGACGGGCCGCGGTGGGACGCTCTGCTGGAACGCGGGCGCGGGGCCGATCCGGCCGCACTGGCGCGGGCGCAGGCTGCACTGAGCCCGGACGACCCGATCAACATCCAGTACACCTCGGGCACCACGGGCTTCCCCAAGGGAGCCACCCTCTCGCACCACAACATCCTCAACAACGGCTTCTTCGTGGGCGAGCTGTGCGGCTACGACGAACGCGACCGGGTGTGCATCCCGGTCCCCTTCTACCACTGTTTCGGGATGGTGATGGGCAACCTCGCCTGCACCAGCCACGGCGCAACGATGGTGATTCCCGCGCCCGCCTTCGACCCGGCGGCGACGCTGGCGGCGGTGGAGGCGGAGGCCTGCACCTCCCTGTACGGGGTCCCCACCATGTTCATCGCCGAACTGGCCGCCCCCGGGTTCGACGGGTACGACCTGTCGAGCCTGCGCACCGGGATCATGGCGGGTTCGCCCTGCCCGGTGGAGGTCATGAACGAGGTCATCGAGCGGATGGGAATGACCGAGGTCTGCATCTGTTACGGCATGACGGAGACCTCCCCCGTGTCCACGCAGACCCGTGTGGACGACTCGGTCGAGCGCCGGGTCTCCACGGTGGGCCGCGTCGGCCCGCACCTGGAGGTCAAGGTGGTCGATCCGCAGTCCGGCCGGACCGTAGCGCGCGGCACCCCGGGAGAACTGTGCACCCGCGGCTACTCGGTGATGCTCGGTTACTGGGGCGAGCCCGAGAAGACCGCCGAGGCCGTCGATCCGGACGGCTGGATGCACACCGGCGACCTGGCGGTCATGGACGGTGACGGCTACCTGAGCATCACCGGCCGGATCAAGGACATGGTGATCCGGGGAGGCGAGAACCTCTACCCCCGCGAGATCGAGGAGTTCCTCCACGCCCACCCCGACATCATGGACGTCCAGGTCATCGGGGTGCCCGACCCGAAGTACGGGGAGGAACTGATGGCGTGGGTACGGATGCGCGCGGGGGCCGAGCCGCTGACCGCGCAGGCCGTGCGCGCGTACTGCGCGGGCCGGCTCGCCCACTTCAAGATCCCCCGCTACGTCCACGTCGTGGAGGAGTTCCCGATGACCGTCACCGGGAAGATCCGCAAGATCGAGATGCGCGCGATGGCGACCCGCCTGCTCAAGGCGGAGACCGCGGCCGGCAGCGCCTGACCCCGCCGGGGCCGGCCGGAGAAGCTCCTGCGCCACCTGGGCCCGCTCGACGCGCCAATACCGGCCGCCCTGTTCGGGACCGACGCCGGGGACTGCCGGGGCCGGCTGGAGCGGTTCGAGGAGCGCAACCGGGAAGCGGCGGCAGCGCTGTCGGCCGAACCGGGCGCAACCGCTCGGATCGCCGCACTGCCGTTCCGGGCGGGTGAGCACGTCGTGGCCCTGGGCTAGAGCACCACCGCCGACCGGCTCTCCTGGTTCGAGATCCTGCGTCACTTGCTGCCCGAGGGCGTACGGTGCACCAACCTGGCCGTATCGGGGAGCACCACCACCCCAGGCTCTGGCGCAGCAGCTGTCGGCGCTGGGATTCCAGCGGCCCGACTGGGTGTTGTGCATGCTCGGCGCGAACGACGTGCAGCGCATCGACCGCACCCCGCTCGTCGGTTTCGCCGAGATCTGCCGCAACCTGACCGCCCTGCACGACCTCGCGGTGGCCCGTACGGGGGCCGGTGGGTCTGGCTCACCCCGACACGCACGGACCCCGACCGCGTGGAACGGTACGCGCACTTCCGGCGGGCCGAGCTGCGCTGGTCCGACACGGACCTGGACACCGTGGCCGACTTCCTGCCGGCCCGGCCGGAGCCGGTGGGTCGGCACGCGCCGCGCGGCGCGCGGCCACCATAGACCGGGGTCGGTCAGGCCACCGACCGGTCGACCGGCACGGTGGGTCGGCATCTGCGCGCGTGTGGCGTGCATACGCGGCGAGGGTCGGCAGCAACATGGTGTTCACCACTTCGCGCACCCGGGGTAACAACCGCTTTCTAGCGTGACCGACGTGGGACCACAGGCATGAACAGCGCTGCCGGAGAACACTCATGACGGCCCATCGCTCCCCGTCCTGCCGGCGGCGCCGCACCTATACGGGCACCCAGCCCCACCGGGAGGCGTGGCATGAGTACCACCGAGTCGCGACAGACCACGGCACACGCGACGAAGACCGCTGCCGACCAGGCGGTCAAGGAGACGCTGGAGGACTACACCCTCCGTTTCGCACCCCGTAGTTACCGCCGCTGGACCCCCATGGTCGTGGCCACCACGGCCCTCGGCGGCATCGCCTACATGGCCGACTTCTCCATCGGCGCCGGCATCGGCCTGGCCCACGGCACCAGCAACGCGCTCGTGGCCATCACCGTCGCCGCGGCCGTCATCTTCATCACCGGCTTCCCGCTGGCCTACTACGGCGCGCGCTACAACATCGACCTCGACCTGATCACTCGCGGCTCCGGCTTCGGCTACTACGGCTCGGTCCTCACCAGCATCATCTTCGCCAGCTTCACCTTCATCTTCTTCGCCCTCGAAGGCTCGATCATGGCCCAGGGGCTCGAACTCGGCCTCGGGCTGCCGCTGTGGCTGGGCTACGCCGTCTCCACCCTCATGGTGATCCCGCTGGTCGTCTACGGCATGAAGGCGCTCAGCAAGCTCCAGGTGTGGACCACCCCGATCTGGCTGCTGCTCATGGTCGGCCCGCTGGTCTATCTGATCGCCGACGACCCCGGCACGGTGGACCGCTTCCTGACCTACCCCGGCACGAGCGGCGACGGCGCCGTCACCACCGCCTCCGTCATGCTCGGCGCGGGGGTGTGCCTGTCCTTGATCGCGCAGATCGGCGAGCAGATCGACTACCTGCGCTTCATGCCGCCCAAGACCGAGGCGAACAAGCGCACCTGGTGGACCGCCGTGGTCATGGCCGGTCCCGGGTGGGTGGTGCTCGGCGCGCTCAAGCAGGCCATCGGTGTCTTCCTCGCCGTCTACATCCTCGCCGAGGTCGGACCGGCGGCCGCGCCCGAGCCCATCCAGCAGTTCCGCAGCGCCTTCGACGCGATGATGCCAGCCTGGCTGGTCATCCCGCTGGCCGTGGTCCTGGTGGTCATCAGCCAGATCAAGATCAACGTGACGAACGCGTACTCCGGATCGCTGGCCTGGACGAACTCCTTCACCCGCGTCACCGGGCACTACCCCGGCCGCATGGTGTTCGTCCTGGTCAACCTGGCCTTCGCCCTCGTCCTGATGGAAGCCGACATGTTCAGCTTCCTGGGCAGCATCCTGGGGTTCTACTCGAACTGCGCGATCGCCTGGGTGGTCACCGTGGCCACCGACATCGGCATCAACAAGTACGTGCTGAAGCTGTCCCCGCTCCAGCCGGAGTTCCGCCGCGGGATGCTCCACGCCGTCAATCCGGTCGGCGTCGTGGCCTTCCTCGCCGCCTCCGGCCTGTCGATCGCCATGTACTTCCACCTCCTCGGCGACACCCTCCAGCCGTACTCGCCCGTGGCCGCAGCCGTCATCGCCTTCGTCGTCACACCGCTGATGGCCGTGGTCACCAAGGGCCGCTACTATTTGCGCCGCACCGACGACGGCATCGGCGAGCCCCTGCTGGACACCGACGGGAACCCGAGCGCGGCGACCCTCGTCTGCCACGTCTGCCACCAGCCCTACGAGCGCCCCGACCTCACCGCGTGCGTCACCCACGACGCGGTCGTCTGCTCGCTGTGCCTGAGCACCGACAAGGCCGGCGACCACGTCCTGCCGGCCACCGTGTAGGCCGACCCCGCCGGGGCCGGCGGTCACTCCGGGCTGTGCCGGGGTGCGCCGGCCGTCGGCAGGGTGGGATCGACGCCCCGGAGGCCCGGGCAGCGGAGCCGCAGGCGGCCGCCCGGCACTGAACGGGCCCCGGTCCGGGGTGTGTCGGCGTCCCTCGCAGGCACGCTCCGGACCGGGGGCCACCGTTCGGGGCGCCGGCTCAGCGGAAGAGGTGGAGGTGTTCCTCGGCCCAGTCGTCGAAGGTACGGGGAGGGCGACCCGTCAGATCGGCGAGGGCGGGTCGCTGGTCGAGCGTCCACTGCGTGAGTTCGTCGAGGTGGAGGGCGTACTCGCGGAGTGCGAAGAGGGTGACCTCGATACCGTCGTCGGGCCAGCCCTGCTCGCGCCAGGCGTCGCGGCCGGCTTCCGGGGTGAGGTCGACGGCGGTGATCGGGCGGCCGGTGGCCCGGGCGATGCTTTCGAGGCGGTCGCGGCTGGCGAGCGGCAGCCCGACCGCTTCCAGGACCGAGCCCACGTGGTCGGCGGTACGGAGTGCCGTTTCGGCCACGGCGGCCAGGTCCTCCTCGTGCACGAAGGGGTAGTGGCCGTCCTCGAGGAACGCCTCGCGGACGGTCCCTTCGCGCCGCACGGTCTCGGGCCAGTCCGATCCGGTAGCCGGATAGGTGCCCTCCAGGACTGCGCCCATCACCGCCGAGGGCCTGATGTGCGTCCATTCCATCCCCGCCGCCTCGACGGCCCGTTCGACGGCCAGCCAGAACCAGGTCTCCGGCGGGTACGCCTGCTCGTGCTCGGGACCGTGCGAGGAGAGCGTGACGATCCGCCGTGTACCGGCCGCGCGAGCGAGGCCCAGGACGTCCCGGACCGTGGCGGGGACCGCGCCGGCCAGGAAGAGCGTGTCCGTGCCGTCGAAGGCCCCGGCCGGCTCGGCGGGGCGGGTGACGGAGCCCTCGACCACCTCCGTGCCCGTCGGCCAGTCCGCCGCCTGCTCGGGTTCGGCGAGGACGCGGACGCGGTCACCGGCCGCGAGCAGGCGCCGCGCGAGGCGTCGGCCGACGACTCCGGTGGGGCTGCTGCCTGCGCCCTTCCGGGCGTTCACCGCTGTCAGCAGGTGCAACAGGGACGGGGACGCGGACGGGACGGAGTACGGACGGGGGAACAAGGGAATGCCGGGCATGGCAAGCACCTCCGGTGAGGACAACGGAGATCTTGCGCCGCTTTCCCCGGCCCGGGGGAAGCGGTTGCGGATCCGGGGGACCAACCCTAGCGGCGATGGGCGATGTGGCACCCGCCTCCCCGCGATCGGGGCTGGAATACGGACACAGCGCTAGGGGTCAGCCGCTCCAGGCTCTCCGCACCCTGCCGCCCTCGACCTCGAAGTTCAGCCTGCCTTCGAGGTGTTCCATGGTCAGCATCGTGCCGGGCGGGACCATGCGCACCGTCGTCCAGCCGTGCGCCAGTGCCCGGCGTTTCGCCTCGTCGGTGTGGAGCCCTGGGTAGTGCGCCGGATCGTCAGCGGCGGGTGAGGCAGCGGAATCGGGATCGGAAGAGGAAGCGGTCATGGCTCCCACCTGCCCCACCGAGGTGCTGCACATGCCCCCACCCGCCAAACCCCGCTCCCGCTGCTACTCCCCGTCCAGCAGGAGCCGCTTCTGCGGCTTGCCCATCGCGTTGCGCGGAACCGCGGCGATGAAACGAACCTCACGCGGCCGCTTGTGCACCGACAAATACGTGGCGACGAACTCGGTCAACTCGGCGCCCGTGACCCCCTCAGCGACGACGAACGCGACGATCCGCTCCCCCAGGTCGGCATCCGGCACACCGATCACCGCCGCCTCCCTCACCCGCGGGTGGTCCAACAGCGCGTTCTCGATCTCACCCGCCCCGATCCGGTAGCCACCCGACTTGATCATGTCCGTGGACGCGCGACCCACGATCCGGTGCACACCGTCGCCGTCAACGGCCGCGATGTCACCCGTGCGGAACCACCCGTCCTCCGTGAAGGCGGCGGCCGTCGCCTCCGGTCGGCCCAGATACCCCGAGAACAACGTCGGTCCCACCAACTGCAGTTCACCGATCTCGGCGCCCGGCTCGGCGGCGATACGCGTACGGATTCCCGTGATCGGGGTGCCGACCGCGCCGGGGCGGACCTCACCGCCCGCCCGCCCGCTCACGGTGATCAGGGTCTCCGTCATCCCGTACCGCTCCACCGGCCGGTGCCCGGTCAGCCGTTCCAGATCCCGGAACACCGGCGTGGGCAGGGCCGCGCTCCCCGACACCAGCAGCCGGGCCCGCGACAACGCGGCCGCCGCCTGCGGAGCGGCCGCGATACGCGACCACACCGTCGGCACTCCGAAGTACAGACTCCCCCCGGCCTCCGCGGCCTCCGCATACGCCTCCGGCGTCGGTCGGCCCGTATGGACCAGGCGGCTCCCCGTCCGCAACGCCCCCAGGACACCCAGGACCAGCCCATGGACATGGAACAGCGGTAGCCCGTGGACGAGCGTGTCCTGCGCACTCCACTCCCAGGCGTCGGCGAGCGCGTCGAGGTCAGCGGTGATCGCGGCGGTGCTGAGGACCACGCCCTTGGGGGCGCCGGTGGTCCCGGACGTGTAGAGGATCAACGCGGGGTCCTCGGGTGCCGCCGCCGGCCCGGTGGGTGCGGCCGATGCGGCAGGTGCGCGGCGGGCGAAGTCCACCTCAATGGGACGGGCGCCGGAGTCACGCAGGATGTGATCACGCTCGGCGGGCCCGGCATCGGGAGGCAGCGGAACGCACGGCACTCCGGCCAGCAGTCCCCCGACCACCGCGACGACGGTCTCGAGCGAGGCGGTAGCGGTCACCGCGAACGCGCGCACCGGGCCAAGGGCGGCCAGGTCGGCGGCCACCGCACCGGCCGCACCCAGAAGTTCCTCGTAGGAAGCGGTGCGACCCGCGACGCTCACAGCGTCCGCGCGATCCCCGAAAACACCCGTCAGGGCGGTCAGCATGACGGCAGCTCCGATCAGCGAAGAGCAGAAACAACCCGGTCAGCCTACGGTGGCGCCTTGGCCCGCCCCGCACCTGTCGATGACGGGACCGGTTTCCTCCATTTTCTCCGGATCTACGGGTTTCCGGGGCCGGGCTCCGGGCACGCGCCGACTGGGGGCCCGCCGTATGGGGGCCCGCCGTATGGGGGCCCGCCGTATGGGGGCCCGCCGTATGGGGGCCGACGTACAGGAAGGATCCGCCATGGACGACCAGGGAGGCGCAGGCGGCGCCCCGCTCCACGACCACGACGACGAGCAGAGCCGGCGCAGGGCACCCCACGTCGCGCCCCGTTCCACGGCGTCCCGCACGGGCGAACCAGCCGTACGGGCGGCGGACACGGACGAGGCCAGCCGTTTGGACCGGCCCGGCGACGGCGGCGAGTCCCCGCGCGAGAGGCGCCGCCCCGGGCGTGAGCACTGACGGCGAGCGCTGACAGCCACAGGCACCACCGCACGGGCTGCCGCCACGCTGTCTCCTGCCGGTTCGTTCCGCGTCCTGCGACCCGCGACCGGACTCCTCAGAGCCCGTACCGCATGCGGCCCAAGGCCGTCATCGGCCGGTCATGCGCGGCGACCGGAGCCGGGAGGCAGGTGGAGCCGGTCAGGTAGCGGTCCACGGCGGCGGCCACCGCGCGGCCCTCGGCGATGGCCCACACCACCAGCGACTGCCCCCGGCCCGCGTCGCCCGCGACGAACACCCCCGGCGCCCGCCCGCCGACCGCCGCGAAGCCGGCGTCGCGCGCGAAGTTGCCGCGCTCGTCGAGGTCCAGGCCCAACTGCTCGCGCAGGCCGCCGGCCCGCTCGGGGCCCGAGAAGCCGAGGGCCAGCAGGACCAGGCCGGCCGGTATGACCTGCTCGGTGCCGGCCAGCGGGCTGCGGGCCACCGGCTCGACGGCGGTCAGGTGCAGCGCCCGTACCCGGCCCGCGGCGTCCCCCTCGAAGCGCAGGGTGGCGCAAGCGAACAGCCTGGGGTCGCGGCCCTCGCGCCCGCGGGCCTCTTCGTGGGCGTGGGAGATCCGGTACGTCCTCGGGTACACCGGCCAGGGCTCGTCGCCGGTCCGGCCCTCACCGGGCTCCGGATTGATGTCGAGCTGGAGCACGGAGACCGCGCCCTGCCGCAAGGCCGTCCCGAGGCAGTCGGAGCCGGTGTCACCGCCGCCCACGACGACCACGTGTCTGCCTTCGGCGGTGAGAGGGGATGCGGGGTAGTCGCCCTCCCGCACGCGATTGGCGCAGGTCAGGTAGTCCATCGCCTGGTGGATGCCGTGCAGCGAACGGCCTGGGACCGGCAGCTCCCGTCGCTCGCCGGCTCCGATCGCGACGACGAGGGCGTCGTACCGGCTCCGCAGCTCGTCCGCTCCGGCGCCGGTCGCGCCGCCGACGTCCGCGCCCGTGGCGAATGTCGTGCCCTCGGCCCGCATCTGCTCGATGCGGCGGTCCAGGTGGGCCTTCTCCATCTTGAACTCGGGGATGCCGTAGCGCAGCAGTCCGCCGATCCGGTCGGCCCGCTCGTGGACCGTGACGCGGTGCCCGGCCCGGGTCAGCTGCTGCGCTGCGGCCAGTCCGGCCGGACCGGAGCCGATGACGGCCACCGTCTTGCCGCTGCACTTCTCCGGCGGTCTGGGCGCCATGTAGCCGAGCCGCAGGCCCTCGTCCGCGATCGCCTGCTCGACGTTCTTGATGGTCACCGGGTCCGCGTTGATCGTGAGGACGCAGGCGTCCTCACAGGGGGCCGGGCAGAGCCTGCCGGTGATCTCCGGGAAGTTGTTGGTCGCGTGGAGCCGCTCGTACGCCGCATGCCAGTCACCGTGGGCGGCGTACGCGTTCCACTCGGGGATGAGGTTTCCCAGGGGGCAGCCGGTGTGGCAGAACGGTATGCCGCAGTCCATACAGCGGTCGGCCTGCCGGGAGACGAGCGGCAGCAGCGACTGGCCCGCGTAGACCTCGCGCCAGTCGCCGAGCCGTTGCTCGACGGGGCGGGCCGGCACGGCCTCGCGGGGGATCCTGAGGAAGCCGAACGGATCGGTCACGCGCCGCCTCCCTGGATCGTGGGCGCGGCAAGGTACACGGCCCGCGCACCGTGTCACCCGTTCGCGCGTTCTGTGGCAGTTCAGTCAGATTACGCCGCCTGCGCGGCAGCGCCCTGGGCGACTGAGGTGAGCGACCGGGCGGGTGCGGACGGTGACGGCCGTGTGGTGATCCACTGCGGCTCGGTCACGGGCGGTGTCGGCGATTTCGGTGGCGCTGCCGGCGTCCGCTCACGGAGGCCGGCAGCGCCGAACGGGCGGATGACCGGGCGGCCCTAGTTGAACGGTTCCAGCGTCATGAAGGCCTCTTGCGGGTTGCCGTCGTGCACCAGCGACTCATGGGCGCCCACGTCGTCGAAGGCGAATCCGTACGCCTTACCGTCGGCCATCTGTCCGTGGATGATGCGGGAGTAGTGGTTGGTGACGGCGTCACGGTAGAAGTTGGCGTTGTTCGGGTCGGGCTGGGCCGGGTTGGTCAGCAGCGTCGACCGGTTGAAGCCCGCGCACAGGGTGCGGGAGATCGGGCCGCGGACCAGGTCGTTGGGTGCGTCCAGGAGCTTGTAGCAGCCGAAGACGCTGTCGGAATCCGGCTTCTGGAAGCTGGTGACCACCGCTCCCGATCCGTTGGTGAAGTTCATGACGTTGCCCGAGACCCGGCCGTAGTACTTGGTGTTCGGCTGGTTCACGAAGGGCGTCACGGTGAGCGTGGAGGAGCTGTACTTGCTCCAGACCCGGTTGATGTAGTCGTTCATGACGCCGGCGGGGATTCCGCCCGCCTCGATGCCGTGACCGGGCGAGAGCGCGCGCAGCGGCGTGCCGTCGGGGCGGTTCTGGATCAATCCGCCCCAGCCGGCCGAACGCAGTTGGCTGAATACGGCGTTGTAGCCGCCCGGCTTGAGCCGGCCCGTGTTCGTGACCGTGCCGTCGGCCGCCTTCACGCCCACCGCGTACGGAGCCGAGAACATGTCGACCTGGGTGCTGTTGATCCACAGGCCGGCATCGTTGAGCGTGTACTCGGACCAGTTGAACAGGATGGTGCGGTTGGGGTCGGACGGGTTCTGCACGGCGGGCTGGACGAGTCCGCCGGTGCTGAGCTTGAAGACGATCTTCTGACCTATGGAGAAGTAGACGCGTCCGGAGAACTTGGGTATCCGGATCGTCTTGGTCTGCCCGTTGGCCGGACCCGTGATCGATGCGTCGGGCGCGGGGGTGGGCGGATTGCCTCCCACGGGCCAGGGGTGGAATCCGCCGTTGGCATCGGCCCAGCCCTGCCGGCCGGTCGTCAGCTGCGTTCCCAGGTTGTACACGTAGACCGGCTCGCTGCGTCCCGAGCTGTTCTTGATCGTGAGCGGGATGGTCGCCGGTACGGCCTCTGCCGATGTCAGCGGACCGAGAGCCATCAGGCCGGCCGCGACCACCAGGGCCGAGAGACCCGATGCAAGCACTTTCGATAAACGGAACACGATCATCCTCCGTGTGGGGGCATCTGACGGTGGGGGGAGGTACGGCGCTCCCGCGCCTATGAGTTGACGGCCGAGAGCGCTCTCAGCCTCGGCCTGCGTTCAACTTCTGTCAATGGATACGGTCGCCCTGACCCAGCCCGGAGAGCCCTGCCGGCCCTCAGAACGGCGCGGGCGCTCGCGTGAACCTGTCCGAGACGTCCCCGACGAGGTCGATCCCCTCGGGACGCAGCGTCATGACGGGAGCGCCGGGCGAGAGGTCGAAGCGGTCGATCTCGGCCCACAGGAGGTTCGGGCTGGTGGCGAGTTCGAAGAAGTACCGCTTGCTGGTGAGGTCGCAGACGGTGCGGTACTCGGTGTTGTAGGTCTTGAACCTCCCCTCGCGGTACGGCGCGCCGAAGGGCACCGACGCGTTGCGGGTGACGGCCAGGATCGCGGCGACCGCCTGCCGGTCGTCCGCCGGCTCGGGCAGCAGTGAGCTGAAGTAGGCGGCGCGCTGGAAGCGGTCGACCGCGTTCACGTTTCCGGGCAGGGGGACCTCGCTGCTGGGCCGGTCGTGGCCGAGCCCCTGCACGGCGCGCACCTTTTCCCGCAGCAGGCGGAGTTGTTCCTCGTAGGAGGGTTCGTTGGTCATGATCGTGTAGCTGCGGTCGTGGTGCACCCGCCGTTGGCCCGCGATGTACTCGATGATCGCGGAGTCCCCTGACGCGTCCTCCAAAGCCACGTGCACCGAGGCCTGGAAGCCGCGCACCTCGACCGGCACCAGCTGACAGGTGCCGAGCAGGTCCAGGGCTTCCTGCACCGTGCGGGCGCTGTCCAGCAGGTACTGGATCCACAGGGCGATCTGGAGGCCCGGCCTGCTGGGGTCGCGGGGGCCGAGGTCGGTGCTGTCCAGGTACAGCAGGTGCGCCGCGAGGCCGGCTTCGTTGATGCCGTCGGCCGTTCCGGCACCGTAGACGGTCGTCACGAGGCTGCCGAGTCCACTCGTCCACAGCAGGGGGTTGTCACCGACGACGGCGGTGCCCCCCAGTGTGCCGCCGTTGCGCTCGAGCCCCCGGGGGAACACGGTCAGGACCGGCTCGGTCGATTCCGGCCAGTCCATCGTCCGGCCGGCAAGAACGGCGTGGTTGTTGGTGTTCCACAAGATCCGCGTGCACATGGGTGAATCCCTCGTCCCTCTCTGCGTGAGGCGAACGCATCAGCTCGCGGCCGAGGCCTGCGCCTGACCGGCTCGGCCCGAACGGGCGCGGGCCCGGTCGCGGAACCATGCGCACACCCCCACCAGCACCGCCACCCCGAGCCCGTACACCGGCAGCCACAGGGTCGTCGTGGCCGCCAGGCACTCGGCAACGGCCTTACGGGCCTGGTCCTCCCGCTGGAACGCGACGGCCGCGCCGTCACTGGCGGCCAGGTTCCCGAGCGCGGCCTCCACCTGGAGCGCCGCGTACCTGCCCGTCAGCACGCAGTCGCTGCGCGTGCCCGGCATCGGGAACAGCCAGGCCCGGCGCTGCAGCAGGGGGGCCAGTGCGATCGACACGCACAGGCCGACGACCAGCGCGTACGCGACCAGGCCGCGCATGTACGGGGAGCGGACGTCCGGGGTCCACTCGGCCCGTCGCTGAAAGGCGAGCATCACCGCAAGCAGCGTCACCCCGATGAACGTGGCGAACCACTGCCACGAGCCCTGGGCGAGCGCGAACGTCAGCACCGCGGCAAGTCCGATGCCGATGACCCCGGGAGCGGGAATGCCATCGGCCGCCGCGGCGGTGACCGGCCTCGCGGTCACTCGCGGTCTGGAATCACTCACAGGCCTCTCCTGCAGGGCGGGGTGACCCAGCATGCGCCGCGGGACGGCGCTGCCCCGGATGCCATGCCGTACGCACCCTGCGTCCCGCCCGGATGGCCCGCGCACCCGGCCGGCCACGGGCCACGGGGCGCCGGAGCCGGCCATGTCCGGCTCGGCTACGCTCGGCGCCACTGACGATCGTTCCGCGGTCCGGGCACACCGCGTCCGGACCGCCACTCGGGAGACACCGAAGCATGACTGCGCCACCATCGCCGCCTGGGGCGGAACGTACTGACGGATCATCCGTCCGGATCGGCGTTCTCGTTCCGCTGACCCGGCCCGGCTGGGTCGAGGCGGGCCAACACCTCCTCGCCGGCCTGGAGCTGGCCGTTCGCGACGTCAACGACGCCGGCGGGATCGGCGGAAAGCCACTGGAACTGCTCGTCCGGGACACCTCGGCGGATCCGCAGAGGGCCGCTGCGGCGGTGGACGAGTTGGCCCGACTGGGCGTGGCTGCTGTGGCGGGTGAGTATCACAGTGTCGTCGCTCGCGCCGCCGCCGCCCGGGCCGACGCCCTCGGCCTGCCGTTCCTCTGCTCGTCAGCGGTGCTCGACGCGCTCACCGAGCAGCCGACGGAACGGGTCGCGCGCCTCGCCCCGGCACAGTCCCACGGCTGGCAGATCTACGCGGACTTCCTCCTCGGCGCGGGCCACAGCCGAATCGCCGTAGCGACCCAGTCGAGTGTCTACTGGGCGTCCGGGGTCCGCATTCTGCGGGAGTACCTCGCTCCGCGCGGCGGCACCGTCGTCGAGCTCGACGTGCGCGCCCTCGACCCCGCCGCGGTGTGCGACGAGCTCGTCGGCCACCGCGCGACGGCCCTCCTGCTTCTGGTCGGCCACCCGGATCCGGCCGTGCCGATCGTCAAGGCCGTCCGCCGTGACCGGCGCCTCGCCGCAATCCTGATCGGGGCTCCGGCCGGGCAACCGGAGTTTTCCGAATGGGCGACGCTGCTGGGCGGCGACGGCGCCGCGATCCCGTTCCTGCGCTACCTGCCGGAACGTCTCGGCCCGCTCGGTGCGCGCGTCGGGACGGCCCTCCGCGAGCGGTTGGGCCAGGCTCCTTCCTTCGTCGCCTTCGAGGGTTACGACACGGTCCTCGTCCTCGCCGACGTGCTGCGTGCACACGTCGGCGAGGACGAGGCACGCGCCGCCGAACCCTGGTCGCGCGTGGCAGTCGAAGGCACCCGCGGGCAGATCCGGTTCTCCCGCACGCCGGGCATCAGCGTGTGGCAGTGGACGTGGGCTCCGACCCAGGTCGTCGATCGGGACCCGGCGGAACCTGCCCGCTTCCGGATCCTCCACGCCGGCTGAGGGGGACAGAGCCGAGTCACACGGAAGGGGCGCCAGGGTGCCCGGGTCAGTAGACCATCCAGGGGCCGTCGAAGACGGCACCGAGGGCGTACGTCACCCCGAGGCTGATCACCGCGAAGAGGATGAGCATCAGGACGGTGACCACGGCGAACTGACCGGCAGGATGCCTGAGGAACCGCTGCCGGACCGGGCGCCGAATCGTCATGCCCCCCATAGTGCCCTGCCGCGTGCAACGCTTCAGCCGGCGGTGGCCGGGCCGAGGGCCTGTTCCAGGACTTCCAGGACGGTGTTGCCGAACAGCCTGGCCTTGTAGCCGGTCTGTGGCAGCGGCCGGCAGCGGGCGAGGACCGTCGCTGCGGCTGCGGCGAGGACGTCGGGGGTGGCCTCGCGGCCGATCAGGGCGGCCTCCACCTCCGTGAGCCGCAGCGGTACGCGGGCCACCCCGCCCGCCGCGACGGCGGCGTGCGTGACGGTGGAGCCGTCGAGCACCAGCCGGGCGGTGGCCTCGACCAGGGGCCATTCGGCCTGGGCGCGGCTGATGGCCCGGTGGCAGGCGGCGCGTTCGCCGGGCAAGGGCGCGGGCAGGTCGACCGCGGTGAGGATCCGGTCCGGCCGCAGCAGGTGGTCGGCGTGCGAGAGCCGGTCGCCGTCCCCGTACAAGTCGGCGACGCCGCGCGGGGATTCGCCGTGGACGTGGGCCTCGGCGTCGTAGGTGAGCAGGGCCATCGCGAGGGTGGACGGGTGCGGGGCGACGCACGGGCCGTTGCCGGTGACCACGCCGAAGTGGTGGTCGCCCGCGCGCGCGGGGCAGCCGGTGCCGCCCTTCTGGAGGCAGCTGAAGTGAGGATTGCGGTAGTACCAACACCGGTTGCGCTGCAGCAGGTTGCCGCCCACGGTGCCGGCGGCGCGGATCTGCGGAGTGGCGGCGGTCCCGGCGGCCAGGGCCAGGGCGGGCCAGCCGGCGTGTACGCGCGGATCGGCGGCCAGCTCGGCGAGGGTGGTCAGGGCGCCGATCCGCAGCCCGCCGCCGGGCAGCGGCGTGCAGCCGCGCAGGTGCCCGGCGCCGCCGAGGTCGGTGAACGGCCCCGGGGAGACTCCGCTGCGCTGCCGGGCCGTGGTGTCGGTGCCACCGGCGCGCAGCTCCCCGCCGCGGGCCAGGACGGCGGCCGAGAGGTCGGTGAGGGTGGTCTCGGTGCTCACGTACCCAGTCCTTCCAGGAGCCGGTCGGGGCGGATGGGCATGTCGTACGGGCGCCAGCCGGTGGCGTCGTGGACGGCGTTGGCCAGGCAGGCCGCGGTGGGCAGGGTCGCGATCTCGCCGAGGCCGACTCCGCCACCAGGCACGTGCTCGAAACCCTCCTGGTGGAAGTGGACGGTGATCTCGGGGGTGTCCCCGATGCCGGGAATGCGGTAGTCCTCCAGGTTCTCGGTCAGCACCCGCCCGGTGGCCGGGTCGGTGCGCCGCTCCTCGCACAGGGCGTAGCCGACGCCCTGTACGACGGCGCCCTCGCACTGGCTGCGGGCGAGGCGCTCCTCGTGGATCCGGCCGGCGGCGATGCCGCTCCACACGCTCAGCGGGCGGACGCGGCCGAGGCGGGTGTCCACCTCGACCTCGGCGACCTGCACCGATCCGGTGAAGCCGCGGCCGATCGCGACACCGCCCATGGTGAAGGGGGTCACGAAGCCCCGGCGGTCGCGGGGGCGCCGGCCGGTCACCCGTACGCCGTGCGCCATGGCCAGCCGGGTGGCGACGTCGCCGCCGCCGAGTGCGTCGCGCAGCCGGGCGGCGGCGTCCGCGGCGGCGGGCACGAGGGAGGGCGTGGTGCGGCTCCCGCCGGAGGTGGGGCCGTGGACGGCATCGCTCCGGCCGACCTCGGCGCGCACCCTGTCCTCCGGCAGGCCGAGTCCCGTGGCAACGGCCCGGCGCAGCACGGTGCGCGAGCCCGTGCCCATGTCCTGTACCGCGCAGCGGGCGACGACGATCCCGTCCTCGACGGTGAGTTCGACCTCGGTGACGGGATCGAGGAAGTACATCCAATTGGCCGCCGCGACGCCGACGCCCCGGCGGAACCGGCCGGTGCCGCCGCGGGGGCCCGACCAGACCGGGAGCGCGGCGGCCCGGTCGTACAGGGCGTGCCGCTTGGGGTTGCCGTCCCAGCGGCGGCGCAGGGCGATCGGGTCCTGGCCGAGCCGGTGGGCCATCTCGTCGACGGCCTGCTCCAGGGCCCAGCACATGGTGGGTCCGCCGGGGCCGCGGAACGGGGCGCCCGGGGGACGGTGGGTGACGGTGTCGAAGTCGCGGAGCCGGCGGGGGGCCTTGCCGTACATGAACCGGGCCAGTGCCGCCACGGTGCCGCCGACCGAGACACCGCCGTCGTTGTCCGCGTCCATGGCCAGCGCGCTCAGGTCGCCGGCCTCGTCCGCGACCATCGCCAGCCGGATCCGGGTGCCGGGCCGGTATCCGCCGTCGGTGAGTTCCTCGTCCCTGTCCAGCACCACCCGCACCGGGGCGCCGTGCAGCCGGGCCAGCCCGACCGCGGCAACGACGTCGGAGGTCAGTCCCATCTTGCAGCCGAAGCCGCCGCCTACGTGGACGGCCCGTGCCACCACCCGTTCGACGGGCACACCGAAGCGTTCGGCGGCGAGCTCGGCCGTGCGTTTCACGGACTGGGTGGACACCTCCAGGTGGAGGGTGCCGTCGACCCACTCGGCCAGGCAGGCGTGCGGTTCGAGCGGGGTGTGCGTCTGTGCGGCCGTCGTGAAGACGCCCTCCACCACCCGCTCGGGGTTCCGGCTCCGCGCCTCGGTGATACGGCGCACGGCCGTGGCGGGACGTTTGCTCATGGCGGACGGGCCCCGGAGGTTGCCGCGCCAGCGGGCGGGCACCAGCTGCGGGGTCTCGCCGGAACCCGGTGCCCGCTTGCGTGCCGCCTTGTCCGCGTAGACCAGCGGGCCCTCGCCGGTGCGGGCCTGGCGTACGTCCAGGGCCGCCGGGAGCACCTCGTAGTGCACCGTGACGCGGGCGGCCGCCGCCCGTGCGGAGGCCCGGTCCGGCGCCGCGACCGCGGCCACGGGCTGCCCGACGTACCGCACCACGCCGTCCGGGGGCAGCAGCGGTACCAGGGGCACGTCCCCGGCTTCGAGGGAGCGCACGTGAGCATGCGCGTGCGGCGAGCGGATGATCACCCCTTCCAGCAGTCCCTCGGGGCGCAGGTCCGTGGTGTACCGGGCCGATCCGTCGGTCTTCTGCGGGGCCTCGACGCGCGGGACCGCCGGCGGCTCCCCGCCGGGCGGCGCCGTGTCGTAGTCGCCCGCGCAGGCCGCGGCCACCGCGCTGAAGATCCCCTCGTACGCGCCGCACCGGCACAGGTGGCCCGCGAGCGCGTCCGCGATCGGCTCCCTCCCGGGCCGGGTGCGGCCGTGGGCGGCTCGCCACCGCTCGAAGAACGCCGCCGCCGCGACCACGAACCCCGGGGTGCAGTAGCCGCACTGGAGGGCGTCCTCGCCGGCGAAGGCTCGCCCGACCGGGTGACCGGACAGGCCCTCGACGGTCGTCACCTGTCGGCCGGCCAGCGCGACCGCCGGTGTCAGGCAGGAGACCCGGGGTTCGCCGTCGACCTGGATCGTGCAGGCCCCGCACACCCCGCCCGCGCAGACCAGCTTGGTGCCGGTCAGACCCAGCCGGTCCCGCACGACGTCCACGGCGGCCGGGTCGTCGTCGACGTCCACCGCGTGCCGGGTGCCATTGACCTCGAACTCCACGAGACGTTCTCCTCACCGCGGGGCGGCGTCTGTCGGACCTCGCGCTCGCCTTCACGCTCCTTGATATCCCGCCCGCGGCTCCGGCGCAGTCCGGCGCCCGTCCCCGTACGGGTGGGGGCGGCCGTGCCGGCATCCGCCGAGGTGCGTGCGAGACGGAGTGTGCGGCTGCTGAAGCAGCCATGGGTGTCGAAGACTTCTGCGCGGACCTCTGCGCGCAGGAACAGACCGGAACGGGCTCCCCTGGCGTCGGGTTCCGGCTCGCCGTTCTCTAAGCGGGCTGTGCCGGTCAGGGCGCGGGAAGTTGCCTTGACCGCTCGGGTCCCCCCGCAGAGGGAGAAATCCGCCTGTACCGGGGTCGCAGGTTCCTCATGTGCCCGTGGCGGGACGAGGAGCGGCCGGCGCTCAGCGGGAGTCGTCGGGCGCGGCGGTCGCGGCGCGGCGGAACTCGGCGTTGATGCGCTGGGCCTCTTCGAGCTGGTCCTCCAGGATGACGATGCGGCAGGCCGCTTCCACCGGGGTGCCCTGGTCGACGAGCTCCCGGGCGCGGGCCGCGATCCGCAGCTGGTAGCGGGAGTACCGGCGGTGCCCGCCCGGGGAGCGCAACGGTGTGATCAGACGGGCCTCGCCGATGGCGCGCAGGAAGCCGGGGGTCGTGCCGAGGAGTTCGGCGGCCCGGCCCATCGTGTAGGCGGGGTAGTCATCGTCGTCCAGCCGGCCGCCGAGCGAGTCATCCGCTGTCATCTGCACCTCTTCTTAGAACGCGTCGAAGGGCCTTGGTGCCGTACGGCACCAAGGCCCTGAAGGGAATTCAACACCATCTGTCGGCCTCAGCGCTGCGCCGACCTTCTGTTTCCGCGGTCGCGCCCTGGAGACGGGCGGAGTGCGGGGATCGTGAATGCCTGACCGGGGACCACCTGCCGTTCGGGGGTCGTGCGGTACCCGGGCCGTGCGCTCCTGCCCGGGCGATCCTGATGGTGTCTGCCTCCTCCGTTTCTTCGGTCATCGTTATGCGAGAAACCCTAGGCAGGTCAGAAGCAGATGTCTACCGCGACGGAGATAGATTTTCTTTGTTCGACCGTAAGAGATCTTCTCTCGAACAGCACGTGAGGGCCCGACCGGATGTGCCGGTCGGGCCCTCATGTGATGTGCCGGTGGTGCTGTGCGGTCAGACGGAAACCGATACGGGCGCGGGCTCGCCGAGCATCGCCGAGGCCCGCTGGAACGGGGTGAGGCCGGGCGTGGACGCGGGCGTGGCGGGGGCCTGCGGCAGGCCGCGGCACGTGAATCCGAGCAGGGTCATCGCCCGTACGACCTCCGCGGCGCTGAAGTCCCGGCGGTCCTGGCGGGTGATGACCTGGCCGACCTGCTTGACCGGGTAGTGCCGGCGTCCGATGATCACGGACTCACCGTCGACGGGCTCGGGCTTGACGCCCTTCATCGACTCCAGCACCCCGCTCTTGGTCAGGTCGAAGGGGAATCGGGCGATGACGACGCGCATGATGCCTCACAAGGGGAAGAAGAAGGGTTCACGCTACGGCGTCGGAGGCGGGCTGCCGTGCCGGCCGGCGCCGGGCGGCAGCCGCGGCGGGGCGTCGCCGGTTGCGCGAGGCGGGGCCGCTGCGCTCACGCCGCTCCGCCGCCGGGGCGGTGATGACGACCGGGATGCCGGAGGGGGCCTGGGCGCCGGTGATCCGGCTGAGCGCCTCTTCACCGGAGCGGACCTGGGTGGTCTGCGGGGTGATCCCGGCTGCGGCCATCAGCCGTACCATGTCGCGGCGCTGGTTCGGGGTGACCAGGGTGACGACGCTGCCGGACTCCCCGGCACGGGCGGTACGCCCGCCGCGGTGCAGATAATCCTTGTGGTCGGTGGGCGGATCCACGTTGACGACCAGGTCGAGGTTGTCGACGTGGATGCCGCGGGCGGCGACGTTCGTGGCGACGAGCACGCTGACGTGCCCGGTCTTGAACTGCGCCAGGGTGCGCGTGCGCTGCGGCTGCGACTTGCCGCCGTGCAGGGCGGCGGCGCGGACTCCGCTGTTCAGCAGGTGGCTGGTGAGCTGGTCCACGGCGTGCTTGGTGTCCAGGAACATGATGACGCGGCCGTCGCGCGCCGCGATCTCGGTGGTGGCGGCGTGCTTGTCACCGCCGTGCACGTGCAGCACGTGGTGCTCCATCGTCGTCACCGCGCCCGCGGACGGGTCGACGGAGTGGACGACCGGGTCGGTCAGGTAGCGGCGCACCAGCAGGTCGACGTTGCGGTCGAGGGTGGCGGAGAAGAGCATCCGCTGGCCCTCGGGGCGCACCTGGTCGAGCAGGGCGGTGACCTGCGGCATGAAGCCCATGTCGGCCATCTGGTCGGCCTCGTCCAGCACGGTGACGCCGACCTGGTTCAGCCGGCAGTCCCCGCGGTCGATGAGGTCCTTCAGCCTGCCGGGCGTGGCGACGACGACCTCGGCGCCGCCGCGCAGCGCGCTCGCCTGCCGCCCGATGGGCATCCCGCCGACGACCGTGGCCAGCCGGAGCTTGACCGAGCGGGCGTACGGGGTGAGTGCGTCGGTGACCTGCTGGGCCAGCTCGCGGGTCGGTACGAGGACCAGTGCGAGCGGCTGACGGGGCTCGGCGCGCTGACCGGCCGTACGGGCCAGCAGGGCCAGCCCGAAGGCCAGGGTCTTGCCGGAGCCGGTCCGCCCGCGGCCGAGCACGTCGCGGCCCGCCAGGGAGTTCGGGAGGGTCGCGCCCTGGATCGGGAACGGTACGGTCACGCCCTGCACGGTGAGTGCGGCGAGCAGTTCCGCGGGCATGGCGAGGTCGGCGAAGGCCTCGACGGCGGGCAGCGCGGGGGTGATCGTCTTGGGCAGGGCGAATTCGCCCTGCAGCGCGGCGGGCCGGCGGCCGTACCCGCCCGAGCGGCTCGGACCACCGGAACGGCTCGGACCACCGGAACGGCTGGGGGCGGAACCGCCGAAGCGGCCGCCGCTCTTGCCGGATCCGGCTGTGCTGTTGCGCGTGCGGGCGAATCGGTCGTTGGTGCGCGTGCGGTTCATGCGGAACCTTCCTCGATACGGCGCATATCAAGGAATTCCCGCAGGCGTGGGCTGCGCGGAGAATTGCAAGAAACGGGCCGAATGAAAATGCGAAGCGAACCTGTCCGGCCGGAGATCCTGGCGGGTACAGGTACGGAAATTGGGTGACGCCGTCAGGGCGCGCAACCGGCGTATCGGCCGGGGCGTGATCCGCGTACGGAGGACTGCGGATTCCTCGGCGCCGTCCCCGCAGCCGGCACCCGGTGGGGTGGGGCGGGGTGGGGCGAAAAATGCGTGCAGCTGGGGCCCGCACCCCGAAGGATGCGGGCCCCAGCTACGAAGTGCGCGTCAGCGTCAGGCGGGAACGATGTTCTCGGCCGTCGGGCCCTTCTGGCCCTGCGCGATGTCGAAGCTGACCTTCTGGCCCTCGAGCAGCTCACGGAAGCCCTGGGCGGCGATGTTCGAGTAGTGGGCGAACACGTCGGCGCCGCCACCGTCCTGCTCGATGAAGCCGAAGCCCTTTTCCGCGTTGAACCACTTCACGGTTCCAGTAGCCATGTCATATCTCCTTTGGGGCAGTGCATCGGGATCCACACTGTGTGGACTCCGTGTCGCCGCAATGATTACCCCGCCCGATAATGACCGGAAAAGTAAAAGTACTCCCAGGGGTGTGGACACCTGCTGGGGGCACTTGAAGTTTTGGGAACCACAACTGCAACTGAGATCGACAGTAGCACGAATCGACACCCCGTGTACGGTGAAACATTTCACTTCGCCCGTTGCAGGAAAAAGCCTCATGGCGTGGTTCGTCTAATTCTCATCGCGCGGACACAGATATTGACCGGCCGCCGGTCGATGTACGACCGCACCATCGTGCCCGGCATCGCCCGCCCGGCCCGGGCGCTGCGCCCTTCTTCCCCGGCCTCCACATCCGTTCAGGCGGGCCGCACCCAGCACTCCGGCACCGTTCGCGCCTCCCGCACCGCCCCCCGCTGCCGGGCGGCTCCCAACCGGGCGGCCTGCTCCGCGACCGGCCCCAGGTCGGTCGGGGCACTGCCCGACTCCGGCGGCACGGCCCGCTCCCCCATCGTCTCCACCTGACGGGCCAGCTCCGCCGCGAACACCTCGGCGGGCGGGAACCAGGAGGCGGCGCCGGTCACGTCCACCTGGTGCAGCAGGCCCTCGGCGGCGAAGTGGAGCCGGTAGCCCAGGTACTGCCGGTCGGTGTCGAAGAGCAGGCTGCCGGTGACCTGTCCGCGGTGCTCGCGCGCCCAGCGTGCCAGCCTGCCCACGGCGAGCGGCATCGCACGGGCCCGCCCGATCGACGCCGCGTACCCTTCGGCCTCCACCCCGCCCTCGGCGTAGCGGCCCGTACCGGTGACGGTCATCGCGCCGGGCCCGGCTCCGGTGCGGAACTCCAGCCGCCCGTCACCGCCGTCGTGCGCGACATGGCGGCGCCGCAGTTCGATGTACCGCGCCGTGTTGACCGCGGCTGTCGTGAGGGAAGCGGCGACCACGGTCACCCGGGCGGCCGGGTTCCCCGTGAGGAGCGCCTCGGCCGTGGCCAGCGCGTGGTCTCCGCCGCCGGCCACGATCCAGCTGTCGGCGGCCGTTGCGGCGAGCCGTCCCTGTACCAGCTCGTCCCCGAAGCAGAGCGGTCCGGCGCCGTCCTCGGTGGCCCGCAGGAAGGCGGCGAACGCGCGGATCGCCTCGATCGGGGCGTCGACCGGGGCGAGCAGCGCAGGGTCGACGCGGTCCAGCAGCGCCAGCACGCCCGCCGGGCCGCCCCTGCTGTTGAGTACGTCGACGAGCGCGGCCGCCGCCTCGCCGGCCGCCGGTCCCCTCCTGACCAGCTCGGCCAGCAGTACGCCGGCGGCCCGGTCGAAGGAGTGGAGCGCGGGGCCGGTGCCGGGCGCGAGCTGCGCGGGCAGCCCCGGGGCGAGCGTGGGTATGCCGGCCACGTCGACGATCAGCCGTTCGGCGGCACCGCTCGGGTGGATGGCCGCGACCAGGCGGCGCTCCTGGTCCACGGCCAGCTCGGCGGCCCCGTCGATCACCGGGCCGGAAACGGCCAGCTGGTCCAGCCACAGCCGGACGGCCGTCGTCGGCACCCGGTCCGCCGGGGCGGCGTACGCGTAGGGGTCGAAGCCGAGCGCGTGCAGATGCCGCAGCTGATCGGGGGTGTGGCCGAGATCGGCGAGGACGCTCCGGTGGAACGGCCCGCCGCGATCGTCGACCAGCAGGGCCCCCGCCGGACGGGCCAGGACGGCGGGTCCGCCCCCGATCATGATCTGGACGGCAGGGCTGCTGTTCTCGGGCATCGTCGCGTCCCCCGCCTCAGTGATCATGCGGGCCACAGTAATCGCGTGCACCGACACGCGGCAGGGTCGGGCGTGTGGGTCGTGGGCGGGAGCGTGGTCGTGTCGTGGGCGGGAGCGTGGTCGTGGGCCGGAGCGTGGTCGTGCGCCGGAGCGTGGTCGTGGGCGCGCGGCTCGCCGTACGGCCGTGACCATCCGTCCTGCGGGTCGGGTGGGTTACGGTCCGTTACCTGATCTTCGTGTCACACGGACGTCCGACCAGCTCCCCCGGAGACCACCGTGTCCCAACTCCCCCGCCCCGCTCACACCCGGCGACTCCGGGTGGCCGCCGTGGCCGCGGCCTTGCTGGGCCTGCTGCTCGCCCCGGCCGCCGTACCCTCGGCCGCGGCCCCCCGCCTCCCGGCCGGTCCGGGTTCCGCTCCCACCGTGGCGGCGGTGGCGTCGGGCGGGACCGCCGCGCTGACCGGGTACGCGATCCGGTCGACGGCCGAGGTCCCCGACACGGCGGCCGCCGTGTCCACGCCCGGCTATGCGACGACCGGCTGGCACCGGGCCGGGCCCCGCTCCACGGTGCTCGCCGCGCTGGTCGCCGACGGCACGCACCCGGACCCGTTCTACTCCACCGACCAGCAGCGCATCCCGCGCCGTGACTTCGCCGATCCGTGGTGGTACCGCAGCGACTTCACGCTTCCCGATACCGCGGAGCGCACCTCGCTGGACTTCAGCGGGGTGATCTCCGCGGCGGACGTGTACGTCAACGGCCGGCAGGTCGCCTCGGCGGCCGAGGTGGCCGGTGTGTACACGCGCCACGAGCTCGACATCACCGATCTGGTGCGGGCCGGCACCAATACGGTCGCCTTCCGGATCCAGCCCAACGATCCGCGCAAACACCTCACGCTGGGCTGGCTGGACTGGCTGCAGCCACCGCCCGACGCCAACATGGGCATCGTCCGTGATGTCCTGGTGCGCCGCCGGGGGCCGGTTTCGCTGCACGACGCCCATGTGGTGACCGGTCTGGACGTGTCGTCCCCGGGGTCGGGCCCGGCCGAGCTGACCGTGAAGGCGCGGGTCCGCAACGACTCGCAGGAGGCCGCCACCGCGACCGTCACCGCCGCCATCAGCGGCACCGGGATCGTGCTGCGCGAGGACGTCACCCTGCGCGCCAGGGAAACCCGTACGCTCGTCTTCGCCCCGGACCGCCACCGGCAACTGCGCCTCCAGCGGCCCGCTCTGTGGTGGCCGGCCGGTATGGGACCCCAGAACCTGTACGGACTCCACCTGACGGCGACGGTGGCCGGCAGCCGCTCGGACTCCGTCCGTCACCCCTTCGGCATCCGTGACGTGAAGGCACCCCTCGACTCGGCCGGCGCCCGCCGGTACACGATCAACGGCCGCCCCCTGCTGATCCGGGGCGCCGGCTGGTCGGCCGACGAGCTGCTGCGCTGGGACACCACCGCGGCGGAGGACCGGATCAAGGCCGCGCTCGACGCGGGTCTGAACACGCTCCGCCTCGAAGGCCACATCGAGCCGGACGAGTTCTTCGACCTGGCCGACCGGCACGGAATCCTGTTGCTGCCCGGCTGGGAGTGCTGCGACAAGTGGGAGGGGCAGGTCAACCCCACCGGTACGGGCGAGAAGTGGAACGCCGCCGACCGTCTGACCGCCCGGGCCTCCATGGCCGCCGAGGCCGCCCGGCTGCGCGACCATCCCAGCGTCCTGTCCTTCCTCATCGGCAGCGACTTCGCGCCCGACGCCCAGACCGAGAGGGACTACCTCGACGCCCTGCGCGCCGCCGACTGGCCCACCCCGGTGGTTCCGGCCGCCTCCGCCGTCACCACGGCCCTGAGCGGCCCGTCGGGCATGCGGATGACCGGCCCCTACGACTGGGTCCCGCCCTCGTACTGGTACGACAAACGCGAGGGCGGCGCGACGGGCTTCAACTCCGAGACGAGCGCCGGACCCTCGATCCCCACCCTCGACACCCTGCGGCGCACGCTCTCGCCGGCCGAACTCGAAACCCTGTGGGAATCGCCCTCCGCCCCGCAGTACCACCGTTCCCCCTCGCGCACCTTCAACACGCTGAAGCTGTTCAACGACGCCCTCGCGCACCGCTACGGCGCGCCGCGCAGCCTGCGGGACTACGTGGCCAAGGCCCAGCTCGGCCAGTACGAGAACGTGCGCGCCCAGTTCGAGGCCTACGCCCGCAACGCCACGGACTCCACCGACCCGTCGACGGGGCTCGTCTACTGGATGTTCAACAGCGGCTGGACCTCCCTGCACTGGCAGCTCGTCGACCGCTACCTCGACCAGGGCGGTGCCTACTACGGCGCGAAGAAGGCCAACGAACCCCTGCACATCCAGTACTCCTACGACGACCGGACCGTGGCCGTCATCAACCGCCGGCCGGACGCCGTTGCCGGGCTCACCGCCCGGGTCACCCTGTTCGGCACCGACGGGACCTCCCTCTACGACCGCACCGTGCGCGGGCTGCGGGTCGGCGGCGACGGCGCGCGGACCACCGCGGCCACCGTTCCCGCCGTTGTCGCCGCCTCGGACGGGCCGGATTCCACATACCTCGCCCGGCTCACGCTCACCGACAGCGCCGGCCGCGAGGTCAGCCGCAACGTCTACTGGCTCTCCACCCGCCCCGACGTTCTCGATTACGACGCCACCGACTGGTACCACACCCCCACGACCACCTACGGCGACCTCACCGGCCTGAACTCCCTCGCGGCCGCCACCGTGACGGCGACCGCCCGCACCACGCGCCACGCCGGCTCGCTCTCCACCACCACGGTCACCATCCGCAACACCAGCAGCGGAAACACGCCTGCGCTGCTGACCGATCTCCATCTCGTCGACGGGCGGGACGCACCCCTGCTGCCAGTCCGCTGGAACGACAACCAGATCAGCCTCTGGCCCGGTGAGAGTGCCGTCCTGACGGCCCACCACCGGACGGCCGACCCGGCCGACGGGGCACTCCGGGTCCGGATCTCGGGCTGGAACACGCCCGCCACCCACATCACCCCGAGCTCCCCCTGACCCCGGACAGCCCGCCCCGGGGCCGAGGCCGGCATGCCCCCTCCCGATATTCACTTGCGCACCATCCGTCACTCGCGCCAGCGTCGGCTGACACCGAACGAAGGCAGAGCCGATGACCACCACACCTCCCCACCCCGTCGACCACGAACTCATCCAGGCCGCAACCCACATCGCGCGCACCCGGTGCCACGGTGACAACCACACCGTGGCTGCCGCGGCCCGCGCCCGGGACGGCCGGATCATCACCGCGGTGAACGCCTACCACTTCACCGGCGGCCCCTGCGCCGAGCTGGTCCTCATCGGCACCGCGGCCGCCCAGGGCGCGTCCGCACTGGACACGATCGTCGCCGTGGGCGACCGCGACCGGGGGATCGTTCCCCCGTGCGGCCGGTGCCGCCAGGTCCTTCTCGACTACTTCCCCGCCATCGAGGTCATCGTCGGCACGGACGACCGCCCACGGGCCCTCTCCGTCACCGACCTGCTCCCCGAAAGCTACGTCTGGGCCGACCACCAGCTCGACACGGCATGAACCCCCTACGCGACCGGGCAGTTCCGGTGGTTCCCCGGTTCAGATGCCGTCTGGCAGGATCTGAATCATGAGTGATGAAGCGTTTGACGCCGTGCTCTGCGACTTCGACGGGGTTGTGCGCCTGTGGGATCCCGATGGGATGGCCGCGCTCGACCGGAAGGCCGGACTGGCCGAGGGCACGCTCGCGTCGGCCGCGTTTCGCCCCGAGCTTCTGGACGCCGCCGTCACCGGTCGGATCAGCGACGAGCAGTGGCGCCGGCGCGTCGCGGAAGATCTTGCCGAGGTCTGCGGATCAGTGGCCGGTGCTCAGGAACTCGTCAGCGGCTGGACGGCGCTGACCGGCCGCGTCGATACCGCTGTCCTGGAAATCCTGACCGCGGTCCGCAGCCGGGTGCCGGTGGTTCTGGTGTCGAACGCGACCACGCGGCTGGAGGCCGATCTCACCGCGCTGGGGCTGGCCGACGCGTTCGACGCGGTGGTCAACACCGCCCGCACAGGGTTCGCCAAACCCGATCGCCGGGTCTTCGAGGCCGCGGCGGAAGCGGTGGGAGTGAAGCTGCAGCGGTGCCTGTTCATCGACGACACGCCGGGACACGTCGCTGCGGCACAGGCGGCCGGGCTGACCGGAATCCACTACACGCATGTCGATCAGCTGAGGAGTGCCACCGCGCCCCCGGAGCCGGAGCCCCGGAACGGCGCCGGGGGCAGGACGTAGTCGCGGCCGTGATGGATGCGGCCCGGTTCGGCCATGGTGACGCGCAGCGGCTGCTGGAGCAGAGCGGGGGGTCCGTCCCCTCCACGGCCGAGGAGGCCGCCGGCGCGGCCGAGGGCGGTGCGGACTGTGGTGGCGCGGCCGCGGGTCCGGTCGCGGCCGCGGCCGCGGGCGGTGATGCCGGCGGGTGGCAGGACCCCCAGTTCGCGCCTGCCGTCGCGGAGGCGCTCGCCGTACTGCGGCCGGCTCTTCCCCGCCCGCGCGCCCGGCGGGCCGGCGCCGCTGCCGAGGCTCCGGCCCCCGTACGGGCGAGGAGCGATCGGTGGCTACCGTTTGAGGTAGGCCAGAACGGCCAGAACCCGGCGGTTGTCGTCTGCGGATGGTTCGATCCGGAGTTTGGTGAAGATGGCGGCGGTGTGTTTGGCGACCGCGCTTTCGCTGATGAACAGGGTTTGAGCTACAGCCGCGTTGGAGCGGCCCTCGGCCATCAGGGCCAGCACGTCCAGTTCGCGCGGTGTCAGCTGGGCGGTGGTGCCCCGGGCGTCGCTGCGGGCCAGTAGCCGTGCGATGACCTGCGGGTCCATGACCGTACCGCCCGTGGCGACGGTGCGTACCGCGTCGATGAACTGGGTGGTGTGCGTGATCCGGTCCTTGAGGAGGTAGCCGATGGCGCCTTGGCCTCCGGCGAGGAGTTCGTGGGCGTAGAGCTGGTCGACGTACTGGGAGAGTACGAGGACCGGGAGCGCCGGCCGTGACCGGCGTGCTTCCAGGGCGGCTTGGAGGCCCTCGTCGGTGAAGGTGGGTGGGAGGCGGATGTCGACGACGGCGACGTCCGGTTGTTCTTCGAGGAGTGTCTTGAGCAGGGCGGGGCCGTTGTCGACTGCGGCGATCACCTCGAATCCGTGTTCCCGGAGGGTGCGGGTGAGTCCGTCCCGGAGGAGGAAGAGGTCTTCGGCGAGGACGACGCGCACGGTATCTCCAAGGTCGCGGTGGTCGGGCCGCCCGGCGGGCTGTGCAGGACGAGGGTTCCGTCGAAGGGGTCCAGACGGCGGCGCACGCCTTGCAGTCCGCTTCCGTCGGGGTCGGCGCCGCCGCGGCCTTCGTCGGTGACCGTGGCGCGCAGGGCGCCGTCGGTGTGGCTGAGGCGGATACGGACCTCGGGGGCGCCGGAGTGTTTGGCGGCGTTGGCGAGGAGTTCCGCGACGGCGAAGTAGCCGGCGGATTCCACCGGGGCCGGGAGCCGGCCGGGCAGGGCTGTCTCGATGTGCACGTCGAGGTGGCTGTCGAGGGCCAGTGAGCGGACCGCGTCGCCGAGCCCGCGGTCGGCGAGTATCGGGGGCAGGACGCCGTGGACGAGTTCGCGGAGGTCCTGGAGAGCCCGTTGGGAGATGGCGCGTACCTCGTGCAGGAGAGCGCGGGCGGCCGGGGGGTCGCGGTCGAGGAGCCGGGTGGCTTCGTCGAGGGTCATGCCCAGGGCGACGAGGCGGGCCTGTGCCCCGTCGTGCAGGTCCCGCTCGATGCGGCGCAGTTCGGCGGCCTGGACGTCGAGGATGTCGGCGCGGGATCCTGCGAGGTGTTCGATGCGGCGGACGAGTTCGGTGGTGTGCGGGGCGGCGAGCAGGCGTCTGCTCCAGCGTGCGTGGAGCCGCAGGGTGGTGGGGGCCAGCTTGAGTCCCGCGGCGATGAGTCCGAGGCCGAGCAGGAGCGCTGCGAGCATCGTCGGGGTGGAGTCGACGAGGATGAAGGCGTACCAGTTGCCGTCGCCCAGGAGCCGCCAGACGAAGGGCTGTACGGCCGCGCCGAAGAGGCCGTACTCGACGAGGGCCAGGGGCACGGCGGCGAGCAGTGCGCCTGTCGACGGCTCTGCCCAGGCCCAGCGCAGGTCGTGCCAGAACCCGTCGTCGCCGAGGAGGGCGCGGGCCTGCCGGTGGCGGCCGGTGGAGTTCTCGGGTCGGGTCGAGCGGGATGGGAGCGGTTGTGGTGGGCTGATCACGGTTCCCGTCCAGCGGGCGGCCCAGTCGCGGTAGCGGTCGGAGATGCGGCGCAGGGCCGCTGCGGCGGGCGGGAGCAGGAGGAAGCCGATGCCGATGGGCAGGAGGAGCAGCGCCCCGATCACGAGGGCGCCGGCCCCGGCGACGGCGAGCGCGGCGAGCGAGAGCAACTGGCAGCGGCCGATGTCGGCGAGCGCGCCCCTGAGGCTGATGCCGGGGCGGCTGTCTCCCTGTGCCATGCCCACCTGTGGTTCCGTCATGTCAGCGCGGTCCGTCCGCTGTTGCGGCGGTGATCCTATCCGGCGTGGTCGCCGCCCGGCGGGCGGAGGCGATCCACGGGAGTGCAGCGGCCAGGCAGGAGGCGCCGAAGACCGCCATCGGCGCTGTTGCCGGGGACGTCTCGTCCGTCACGAACAGCATGCCGAGGTTGACCAGGGTGTGGAAGCCGCCCGCGAGCAGCAGCCGGTTGCTCCGTACGCGTTCCAGGGCCAGGCCGAGGATCACGGACATCGCGATGGTGGCTGTCAGGAATCCGGCCGCGTAGGCCGGCTCCTGGGTGAGGGCCGGTACGTGCCACAGGCCCCAGGCTGTCCCGACCAGGACGGAGGCGGTGACCGGGCCGAAGCGGGTGCGCAGCAGTGGCTGGAGGTAGCAGCGCCATCCGATCTCCTCGGCGCAGGCACCGATGAGTTGGGCGGTCACGAGCAGGGTGAGGGGGTGTGCGAAGGCCTGGGGGCTGGTGACGGGGAGGGAGCCGGAGGTGAGCAGGGCGCCGCCGGCGGAGAGTGCGGTGATCAGGGCGGGGGTGAGGAGGAGGGCGGCCCGGTTGCCGGACGGCAGCCGGGCCTCGTGGTCTGCCGGTCCTTTGCTGCGGGCGGGCAGCGTTCCCGTGAGCCGGTCCCTGATCCGGCCGGGCCACAGCAGTGCCACGGCCGCCACGGCGAGGGCGGGGCCGAACTGGGTCAGTTGCAGCACCTCGGGTGGTATGCCGGTCGCGGGCTGGAGCGCCCCGCACAGTCCCGCCGTCAGGAAGGCGACGGCGAGGAACACCCCTGCCTGCGCGGCCCATCCGCTGCGCGGTACTCGCCGCTGCCCCTGCCCCCGCCCCTGCTCCCGGTCCTGGTCCTGGTCCTGGTCCTGCTTGTGGTCCTGCTTGTGGTCCGGCATGCTGCCCGGCCTCCCCGTGGATCGCTGGGGGCGCGGCTGTCACGCCCCGCGTTCGACTCTGCCGGTCGCGGTCGGGGCCGTCCTTGCACGTGGGTGCCGGAAGGGGTGTATCCAGGTACACCCCCTCTCAAGGGCGGGTCAGGTCGTGGTGGTGGAGTGGTTCTGGCGAGTTCGGGAGTCACCGGCCGTCGCGGCCACAGCTGCCACGACCGGCCAGATTGGAGGCGCGCATGAGGCGCTCGGTCACTCACCGCGGACGCATCGAGCACTGGATTCGCGTCCACGTCCGTCGGCGCGTCGCGGGCGCGGCCCTGACCATTTCACGACAGCGCGGGCCGCCACCGGGTGCTGGCGGCCCGCGCTGGGGACGACAGAGGCGGTCTCTCAAGCGGAGGACCACAGGAGCTTTGACAAAGGGTTTCTGCCCGCCGGCTTGCCAGCTCGAAGGCCAGGTTCGCGTTCGAAGACGCACCGTCCTCCGAAAGCTGGGTGACATCGGCCTTGGGATGTCCGTAAAGATCTCGACGGCCTGCGTTCCCCCTTCAGCCGTAGCCGTCACGGAAGCGCGGTCAGAACCTCGTAGTTGGCCAGTCTGAGCACGATGGTTGGCCACAGCTCCGGGCGCTCCGGCTGCGGTCGCTGGGTCGATCAACCGCAGCAGTCGCAGCCAGGGCGGCAGCCGCAGGAGTCGCGTTCCTGCTGAGTGGGCTGAGCGAGAACTCTGGAGCCGGAGCGGCGCAGCAGCCCTTGCCCTGCCAGGCATCGCGTCCTCCCTTGAGGGCGATGGCGGCGATGACCAGGGCGGCGATCGGGTCGGCCCAGGACCAGCCGAGAGTGGCGTTGAGGACCAGGCCGGCCAGGAGTACCGCGGACAGGTACGTGCACAGGAGGGTCTGCTTGGAGTCGGCGACCGCGGAGGCGGAGCCGAGTTCTCGGCCGGCCTTGCGCTGGGCGGCGGACAGGAACGGCATGATCGCCAGGGAGAGGGCGGCGATGACGATGCCGGGGACGGAGCGGTCGGACTCGCCGGTGCCGGCCACCGCGCGAACCGCGTCGCCGCATACGTACGCGGCGAGCACGAAGAAGGAGACGGCGACGATCCGCAGGGTGGTCACCGTCCTCGTGGCGCTCCGCCTTCACAGGCGCGGGTAACCGTGGCCCGGCGGCGGGTACCCCCACCCCGGGGCTCCGGCAGAGCCGTAGAGGACGACCCGCTCGAACTCCGACCACTCCCCCGACAAGCCGTCATCGGCTGCCTCGTCGATCGCCTTCAGCAGGCGCAGCGACCGCTCCCGGTCCGAGCCCGCGGGCAGCGGGCAGCGGGCCGGGCCCGGCGGGTGGAGCGGGCCCGGGAGGCGCAGCGCACCCAGGCACCACCCCGAGGAGAGCGTCCCGGACACATCCAGCGCGTCCCTGACAACGACCGCCGAAATCAGCAGTGCGCGGTTCGAATCCGGTTCGCCCCCCCACCCACCACCACCCACCACCACCAATACGCCTCTACATGTGTAGAGTGCGGGCAACATCCTCTACCGATGTAGAGGGCGGCCTCATTCGACTTCAAGGAGCCACGGTGAGCGCGACCGTCACACCCGTCCTCGAGCGCAAGCCCCAGCCCAAGCCGCTGCGACCCTTCAGAGTCGGGGCCGGCGGCTTCCTCCTGCTGGGCACGGGCCACCTCGCCCTTGCGGCCGCGACGGCGCTGGGCGACCCCACCCCCCAGCAGCAAGCCTCCTCGGCAGCCATGCGGGAGTCGAGCATGACCCTGCTCGGTCTGGAACGCAGCACCCTCGACATCGTCCAGGGCATGAGCCTCGTCATGGCCCTGTTCGTCATCGCGTGCGGGCTCCTCGCCCTCACCGCCGTCCGGCACGCCCCGGAACTGGTCGAACAGCGCACCGCCTTCGGATGGATCCCCCTCGTCGCCTCACTGGTGGGCCTGGCGATATCCGTCCTGCTCCTGCCCATGCCGCCGATCGTCGTCCTCGCCGTCACCAGCTGCGCCTTCGCCCTGTCCTTGCGCCGGGCGAGTGGTAGATCCCCTGTAGTTGCTTCGGTGTGAAGGCCGGGTCGGCGTCGAGGGCGGGGAGCGCCAGCTCCGTGACGGTGTCGGCGGGGGCAGCAGGCCAGTCGGTGCCGAAGAGGACGTGGTCGGCGGGCACGTGTGAGAGGAGCGTCGCCACGCTCGCCATGGGGCCAGCCGTGTCGTATGAGAAGCGTTGCAGGTAGTCGCGGACAGCGGCAGGCGCGAACTCGACCGCGTCCACTACGTTTTCGATCACAACCGCTGACAGCGGGAGGACCCCAACGGCCGAGGACGTCACCAGGGGAACCGCGAGCCTCATCTCCGAGATGGGCGTTTTGAAGAGCGTCTCCAGGACCGGCTGGTGGTTCACCGGCAACAAGGCCCCCGAGTCCATGGCGGAGCACTCCTTCCGGGTCAGGGTGATCGGCTCGGTCCTCGCCATGACGGAAGGCGCCGACCCGGCCCGGGTGGCGCTGCTGTGCCTGTTCCACGACAGCCAGGAGACCCGGATCGGGGACATCCCCCACATCGGCCGCAAGTACATCAAGGCCGCCCCGAACCAGGAGGTCACCGCCGACCAGGTCGCCAACGCCCACCCGGCCGTCCGCACCAGCGTTCAGGGCGCGGTCGCCGAGTACGAGGCCGGCGCAACTCCAGATGCGATCGTCGCCCGCGACGCCGACAAGCTGGAATGCCTCGTCCAGGCCGTCGAGCACCGGGAGCAGGGCTACAGCCTCACGCAGAACTGGATCGACACCAGCCTCGCCTCCCTCAAGACCCCGTCCGCGAAAGCCCTCGCCGACGCCGAACTCAACATGGACTCACTCCAATGGCAGAAGAACTGCCTACCCTGGCCCCGGCCCCGCCCCCCGGCGAAGCCCCGGAACGGAAGCGCAGAGGCCTCATCATGCCGGGACGGGAGGCGGAACGGAGTCTGACCGGGGCCATCCCCATACGGGGTCAATGCCCTCGGCACCGCCTCGGCATGGGCCGAGGCGGGACCATCCCCGCGGGCGCGGGGTCGCCCCGCCGTGCTGGTGGTCGCACCGCCCGTCCGTCGGACCATCCCTGCGGGCGCGGGGTCGACCGCATCGAGCCCAGCGGTACTACCTTCGGTGAAAGCCAGCGCGAACACCGGCGCCGCAAGCGCCAAGCCACCTCCGGCCAGCCCGCAGAAGTCTGCCCCGAAGAGCCGCACACGTCGCCCGACCGCGACGGGCAGGACCCGCAGTAACGGCCGCAACGGAACTTCGACCCCACCAACGTGAAGCGGTCGACGCGGTGGTACGCGCCCTGGAACTGGCCGCCGCACGGACCATCCCCGAGCGTGGGATGCGGACCCACGTGATCATGGCGCCGGGGTCGGGGAGGACCCGGGTCGCGGTCCGCAGCTCGGACGAGCTCCACGCGAGCCGGGTGCTGGTGCTGATGCCCTCACTGGACCTGCTCGCCCAGACCGAGGCCGCGTGGCGCGAGGGGGCAGCCGCCGGGCCCGGGCACCACGGGGCCGACCGGACCCTGCGCACCTGCGGGACCAGCCGGTCCGGTGGGACCGGTGGGACCGGTCGAACCAGGCTTGCCCGGGCAGCCCGGCGTACTGCCGACCCCCGCAACGCCCGCACCGACACCGTCGGCAAAGCAGCGTCCGAACCAGTACCCATCCCTGCCAAGTCCGGGTCCCCGTGCTTCCTGATCCACCCGCCCCCCGCTGGCCCGTGATCAGAACTCACGCAACTGAGACAACGTCACCCCACATGCGATAAAGCCCGGGAACAGCGATCCCGTGCAAATCTCTCACCCCCAAGTCAGTGACCCCACCCGCTGAAAACAGCCTGCTACCAGCAACAACGTCCCAAGGCCCACTGTCTCTCACCCCACCACCCCAAAACCAAGAGATCGCAACCAGCCGTTTTACAGAAGACGAGGGCGAATGACAGCCCTGGGGCGGGCAGTGCAGCGACCGAAGGCCCGCAGCGGATAGTGGCGAAGATCTTGCGGTCCTTCCGGCGGGCGTTCGTCGGTTGAGACCCGGAGGGTGTGGACCGGAGCCTCCGCATGCGGATCGCCGCCGCCGCTGCACGAAACGCTTCGGTCCGGCCGACGGCGCCTCGTGCACCATTCCTCAGGACTCCCGAGGTCACTGTTACCGGTCTCACCGCGGGCTGTACGCCACGGGCAGGAAAACGCAGCCGCTACGTGTCCCGATGCCGGACTCGCCCGTCTTGATGACCGAATACCGCCCTATTAGACAGCGTGGCCGATTTTGAAGCCGCGGTGTTGTCGGGGAGTTGACACCGGGCCATGATCGCTTCTCGTACAACCTGACTACCCACCCGGGAGCCGAGATGTGATAGCAAACCCCCTTCCACGGGATGGGGCTGGACGGCCTGCGGGCCGCCTTCCGGTACCTGCAACCCCGGGGCCACAGTGCAGGGTTCTGGTTCCTGAGCAACGGACGTTTCTGAAACTCACCTGCAAAGCCACGCGGACGAACTCCGGGGGCTTTTCGTCTCGGCGCTCGCGCAGGCGGTTCTCAGCCTCTCCCGCGCTACAACATCTGCGTAGGCACGGCCGTTCACGCCGAGCGGGTCCGCCTGGCGGCACGACTTCATGTATTACGCCCCCGCACGCCAGGCTCCGCTACTGCGCCGACGCAGACCACGCGATCCGACACGCGTCGTCATCACCTGGCCTGATGCAGCCGACCCGGCCCGAACGGGGTGGGCAGAGCCGGCTCTGACCACGGCAGTCCCCGGTCGGCCGAGCAAGACATGGCCATCCGCCCGTCAACTGCCGACGGCCGCGCGGCCATGGCTGTCTCGCGCGTCTACTACCTCTCCCTGTGCCGGTGTTCTACCGCTCTTCGGCGCAATGACGCAGGAGTGCGCGGCCATGACCTGATCAGCAGCTCGCCGCGTTCTCCTCCGCCGCGCCGCCCTCTCGCATGCCCTGCATTCACGAAATTCCACTGTCAAAGGAGTTCTTGATCTTCATGTACAAACGCTCGGGGTTTCTCGCCCTCACCACGGTGGGCGTAGTGATGTGCACCGCTGGTCTCACGCCATCGGTCAGCCAGGCAGCCGGCAGTGCCGACGGCGAGAAGGGGTCCTACGCCGAAAAGCACGGCCTGACAGTGGATGACATCGGGCACATCAACGCACTGAACGAGAAGGCTCTTCATCTGGGTCAGCCCGGTAAGCCATCGGGAGGGTTACTGCCGAGTGCCACCGCATCCCTCAGGGCCTCCGCATCGGCTGACGACAGGGTGACCCCTCCCGCCGAGCCGCTCGACAGCATGCCTGACGCGTACCGGGCGCACGGAAACAGGGCCACTACCGGCGTCAGCAACTACATACGCAAGTGGCAGCAGGCCTACAGTCACCGCGACGGCAAACCTCAGCAGATGGCCGAAGAGCAGCGAGAGCAGCTGTCCTACGGGTGCGTCGGCGTCACCTGGGTGAATTCAGGCCCCTACCCGACGAACAAGCTGGCCTTCGCGTCCTTTGACGAGGACAAGTACAAGAACGCTCTGGAGACCACCGGCCCACGGCCGGGCGAGACGCGGGCCGAGTTCGAGGGGCGCATCGCCAAGCAGAGCTTCGACGAGACAAAGGGGTTCAACCGGGCCCGTGATGTGGCATCCGTCATGAACAAGGCCCTGGAAAGCGCCCACGACGAGGGGTCCTATCTCAGCAACCTCAAGGCAGAGCTCACGAAAAACAACGACGCTCTGTCCAAAGAAGACAGCCGTTCGAACTTTTACTCAGCCCTGAGGAACACACCGGCCTTCAAGGACAGGAGCGGGGGCAACTACGACCCGTCCAAGATGAAGGCGGTCATCTACTCGAAGCACTTCTGGAGCGGACAGGACCCCAGGAACCCCTCCGACAAGAGGAAGTTCGGCGACCCGGACGCCTTCCGCCCCAACCAGAACACAGGCCTGGTCGACATGTCGAAGGACAGGAACACCTCGCGCAGCCCCGCCAAGCCCGGCGAGAGCTACGTCAACTTCGACTACGGCTGGTTCGGGGACCAGAAAGAAGCAAACCCCGACGACACCATATGGACCCACGCCAACCACTACCACTCGCCCGGCGGCGCCATGGGGCCCATGCAGGTATACGAGAGCAAGTTCCGCAGCTGGTCCAGCGGCTACACCGACTTCGACCGCGGAACCTACATCGTCACTTTCATACCCAAGACCTGGAACACCGCCCCCGCCAAGGTGAAGCAGGGCTGGCCGTAAAACCCTGCCCCTCACCACGAACACGCCCTCCGCGCAACTGCCCCGCCCCACCGCATGCCACATGCCACATGCCACATGCGGAGCGGGGCAACCCTTCGATCACCCACACCCCCAGTTCGCGGCCCGATGACCACCTGCCCGGACCGGGTGCTGCCCATCACCCCAGGGCTCCGCTATGAGCACTGAACACTCGGGCAGGCAGCCCTCCGCGTCGTCGACAAGGACCAGGTCGAGCCCGTCGAGGAACCGGACCGGTGTATCCCGCCTCCCCTGTTGCCACTGACGACAGGGGAGGCGGCCGGTAACTCCGTGGGGATGACGGTCGCATCGCGGGCAGGAAGCCCGGCGGCTACCACGGCGCGGGCGGACACCGGACTACCCGCCGTATGGCCGCCGAAGGTGTGGCAGAACGAACGGTCCGAGCAGGTGTTGACATCCAGCCGCAGCCACGGTGAGGCGTCCACGGCCGGCATCGGGCGGCCGTCGTCCGCCCGGGGCAACGGCACACCCAGCAGCGCGCGACGAAGCCGGGCTACGTCGATGCGACCCCGGTTCAGCCCGGCGTACAGAGCCCCGTTCCAGCGCTGATGCTCCGGCGCGAGAGCACAGGTCCACAAGCGTGCGGACCGGACCGGCGCTGCACAGCAGCGCGTCATACCATTCGAACAGCGCGTCGCTTCTGGAGACCAAGCACGCATACAGCTCCGACCGGAAGTCCGTCACCGTGGTCAACGCGTCTCGTTGACCCCCGTGCTCGCCCAGTTCCACGATCCCGGCCTCCGTGCGGTCTCACCGCTCAGCACAGGATCGGGCCCGGGCCCCTCGCCGGTCCGGTGAGCTGGGGAAACACTGACCAAGTTCGATCCCAGTTCGACGTCGGGGGTTAAACGGCAAGCTCAGGTCAGGTCGACCATGTCGTGGATTTCATCGAACCGGGCGCGGGCCCGCTGAGGCAGCAGGCCCTGCTCGCGGGCCGCTACTCTCCAGGAGCCCGATACTGGATCTGTTCGGCCCTGCGCAGGGCATCCAGCGTTTCCTCGACGCTCAGGAGAACCGTCGTCTCGAACGAGCTGAGCGCGCCACCTCCGCTGATCGCCAGCGCGACCGCGGCCATGGACACGTTGTCCGGAGCCTCCCAGAGGTTGTAGCCGTCGTGCGTGCCGAAGGCGTACCAGAAGCCGTGGAGCTTTCCACCGACGGATTCGATGTAGGCCCGAGCGGCGTTTGCGCGGTCCTCGGGGTGGCCGATCAGCCTCGCCCAAGTCTCCGGCGTGTAGCTGAACCTCGATAGGTAGAGCGGCATCGTGTCTCCCTTTCGTTTCGCCCATGGATGCCCGCACCGCGTGGGAGAAGGGCCGGGGCGGATCGCGGTTCACCCGAACAGCCGGGAACGACCGACACGCTGTTCGAGCGCTTCCTCAGTGTCCGGCGGTCATCGCTGCCGACCATCGACATCGCGTGGAATCGGCGCGCCGTCTGAAGATCTACGACCGGATCGTCGAGCGCTTCGGCACCGATCGGGGTCGCGGTGACCGGCATGCCGGACACCTACGGGCCCGCCACACCCTGTGCGACACCGGGCCCGCGCTCGGGATCGCGCCGCAGACCGTGGACCGGATCGCGGGGTCTGAGGTGCTGCCGGCCGGGGCGGCGACACGGCGACGTGTGACGGCTGCCGGAACCCGCCCGCAGCCGACAGCTCCAAGGGGACAGGAGCAGCGACCTATTGGGTGCCACTCGCGCGCTGCTATTGCGCACCGCTGCCGCAGCGGCGTCCTCCTGACGCACAGGGACAAGGGCTCGGCCCCACCCGGGAATGAGGTCGTCACGCGGGTGAAGTGGCGGCCACACCAGGAACTGGCGCTACCGGATCTTCACGGAATGTGTGGCAGAACCCCGGGCTCACCTCGTGCTGTGGCCGGGAAGGTTTGCCCGGTCGCGGCGTCCGGTGCATGGGGTCTCCCCAGGCCCGCAGGGCCTGGGGGAAGCATCGCAAGGCGGAGGGCCGCGGCTCGTACTGCCGGTCCACGACTTGCCCCCTCGGCGCCGGCGCGGTGCGCCGATGCCGAGAGAGGCGGCTGAACCCCCGAGCCCGGGGAAGGGGGTACCCGGGCTCGGGGTGTGGGGCCTGCCGGCGTCCGCCTACTTGAAGGTGACATCCGAACAGGAGTAAAAGGCCTCCTCGCTCTGGAAGGAGCCGTCGGGCCGCTTCAGCCCATGCCAGATCGTGTAGATCAGGTGCTTGCCCTTCTTTTCGGGGAGCACCGCCTTGAACGTGAATGCCTTCGCGCCGAGGAAGCCCGAGGGTGCCGCCGTGGCCGCGGTGTTGTCGGCGCTGAGGAAAGGGGTGTCCTCCAGGTCGGACCACTTCAGCGGCTTCTTCGGGTCGTAGCCGTCCTTGGTGACGTACATCTCCATGCGGTACGGGTTGTGCAGCGCGCTGATGTCGTAGCGGAGGTCGTACTCGGCGCCGCCGGGCAGTGTCGTCGAGGGGAAGTCGTCCCGCGCCAGGTCCAGGCCGGAGAACTGTGCGTTGCCGGCACTGCACAGCTTGCCGTCGGGTATGCGGGCGCGGTGCTGCGGGGAGGAGGTCGGGGTGCTGTGGTCGATGGCGCGGCCCTGAACGATCGACTTCCAGTCGCCGGGGATGCCGGGGCTCTGGGCGAGGGCCAGCCGGCAGGCCTCACTCGCCTTCGGGTTCTTGGTGCAGGCCACGCTGCGGCTCACCGGGTCGGCGGTGGAGCCGTGAGCGGAGGCGGGCGCGGAGCCGAGGGTGGTCACGGCGAGGGGGAGGGCCACGAGCGCGGTGAGGCGCAGGAAGGCAGTGCGGCGAGCCGGGGGCCGTGCCGGGTCGGGGGGAGTCGTGGCGGCGGGGCAGGTCGTACTCATGAGGGGGACGCTCCTGGTCATGGGGTCGGTCGTGTGCGTGAGGCGGCAGGCGGGCGGGGCGGTCAGCCGCCTGTCTTCACGGTCAGCTCGCGGGAGAACGCGCCCCACGTGCCGTCGCCGAGCCGCGCCCGGATCTTCACGGTGTACGTCGCGCCGGGGTGGGCGCCGACGAGCACCTCGCGCGAACCCTTCGTCGTCGGCACCGGCAGCACCGGGTCGCCGGTGCCCCACATGAAGGTCTGGGCGGGCTTGTCGTTCAGGTAGACCTGGTAGGCGGTGATCTGGCCGACGCCCTGCGGGACGGACCAGGTGAGGTTCAGGTAGTGCTGGGTGACAGCGCCGTCCTGCTTCGTGGCGGTGGTGGCGGCGAAGTCGCCGGGGGTGGCGGTGCCGCCGTTCCCGTCGGGGGCCGCGGTGGTCGTCACCTGTGCTTCGCGGGTCGGGTCGGACTCCTTGCCGGAGGCGTCGACAGCGGTGACCTTGAAGCGGTAGGCGGTGCTCGCGGTCAGGCCGGAGACGGTGGCCGAGGTGGCCTTGCCGTCCGCTTCCTGGACCTTCGCGCCGTTGCGATAGATCCGGTAGCCGGTGACGGCGACGTCGTCGGTCGCCGCGCGCCACCGCAGGGCGGCCTGGTACGGGCCGGAGGCCGTCGCCTCCAGGTCCGCGGGGATGACCGGCTTCGCCTTGTCCTGGCCGGGCGCCGCGAGCGTGGTGAGCGCGATGTCCTTGCTGAAGCCGGTGGTGCGGCCGTCGGCGCGGACGGCGCGGACCTTGAACGCGTACCGGGTGGCGGGGGCCAGTCGCTCGATGTCCGTCATCGTGTCCTTGACGGTCTTGACCTGCTTGCCGTCCTGGAAGACCTCATAGCGCACGACCTCGGCGCCGCCGGTGGGCGGCTTCCACATGAGGTGGACGGCGGTGTCGTCCTTGACGAAGGAGCCGCTGTCGGCGGGGACGGCCGTATTCGTGCCGGTGTCGCTCCCGCTGCCCGACGCGCCGTTCACGCGGCATCCGGTGATCTTGGGTATGCCCTTGCCGGCCGGGTTGATCCCGACCTTGACGGCCCGGTTGCCCTTGGCGGCCACGTCGGCGCGGTCGGCGATCGGCTTGATGGTGACGTGCTTGCCGGCCTGGCGGAGTTCGTACGCCCAGGGGTTGTCGAGGGTGACTTGCCCCTGCGACACGTCGAACTCGGCGGTCCAGTCCCGTACGGGCCGGTCCCCCTTGTTGGCCAGGGAGACCTCGCCGGACGCCCACCACACGGTGGCCTGGTCCGCGACGCGGCAGGCGGCGCTGAAGCCGTCCTCTTCCTCTCCCGCATTGGCGGCAACGGGTACGACGACGGAGCAGACCCCGACGACTACGGCCACGCAGGCCAGGGCAATTCGCTTTCGGGACATCAGAAACCTCTTGGTAGAGCCGATCCGCCGGTGCAGCGGCAGCATCGAAAAGTGCCTCGGTCAACACCCGTGACCCTAAGCGCGGTTTGCGGCCGGAACGGGCCTCTGAGGGGCTATGAGCTCGCTGTTATCTGTCCCTTAAGGTCCGGATAGGGCGCCCTTGATCCCCTGCCCTCGCCCTCCGACCCTGCGGATACTGAAGATCACGCTCCGTTCCCGGCCCGGGTGCTGCACCCGTGGCCGCCAACGCCGAGACCGACGGGTGGAGTGCAAAGCGAGGAGACGATCCGCGAGGGCTCCACCCGCTGCCAGACCGCAGTGGCGCTCTCCGCGTCACGACACCGTGACAGGCACCAGCCGCCGGCTCGGCCAACCTCGGCCAGAACCCGATCTCGTGAACAGAGCCGGACAAGAGACCGTCCGTTGCGTGGAGCCACCAACCCACCGACCAGCCGAAAGAACCGCCCTCCGCGACCCCGACCGCTGACCCCAACCCGAGAGATCGCACCCGGCGGGCTCGGGAAGGACCCCGAACGCGGGGTACTGGCGGGTCGGCGGGTTGGTCCGCCGCCGATACGAGCGCGCACGACACAGCTCCACAGAAGGTGAGCCAGAACCCGACGAGCATCAGGAGCACGGCCCTCCCCGCGCCCGGGACGTGCGGCGCTCCTCCGGCGCTACCGCGGGCCGTAGGTCTCCGTCCCGTTCAGCCGGACGAAGTGTCGAGCCAGCGGCGCACCGCCGTGCTCAGCGGCGGCTCGTTCGGCCGGTCCATCGCCCCCTGGGCAACCCATTCGGCGAACCGGCGGAGGACTCGCGATTGATGCGGCGCTGTCAGCACCGAGGTACTGATCGAGTGTTGCCACGTCGTTGCGAAGCACAGCACGTTCCCGTCGAGCGAAAGCATGCGGAACTCGGGGCGCAACGGCGCGCTGCCGAGCAGCCCGGCGGCGCCCTTGCCCATGATGTCCCAGTCGTCCTGCAACTCGACGCAGCACCACCGGCTGGGGCCGCCCTCCACGGGGTTGTGGGCGAGCAGGAATCTGCGGTCGGCCTCGGAGAAGAGCCCCCCTTCGACCGCCAGTCGGTACCAATCTGCGTTCGCCCTCTCGTGCAGCAGAGGGTCGATGACGTCCAGCACCGACTCGACGCGGCCTTCCTCAGGCGGACAGCTCGGCGCCTGGCCGGTGATGAACGGCGGTATGAGCCCCACGGGCTCGACCCACCCGCCCACTATCTGCAGACCCGCTGCGGCGAGAGATTTCGTCATGCCCCCACCATGCCGTAGGCGCTGGTCGGCGCACGAATGAGGTTGGGAGTGGCGTTTGAGGGTCGTACCAGGCCGGCGGACAGGCGGTCGGTCCCCACGATGCGGGGGCCGGGGATGCGGGTGGCCGGGGATGCGGGTGGCCGGGGATGCGGGTGGCCGGAAGTGCCCCAGATCGGACGGCGGGGTGCCCGCGACGCACCTGATTCTGTGTACCCTTCCGCGGCCGCCGTCCTCGCGCCGGCGTCCAGCACCGGCCCCACAGCCTCACCGCGCTCGCCCAGCCGGCATGAGCCAAGGAGGTCAGGACTGTTCCGCTTCCGTCATGAGGAGGCGGAGGGTCAGGGAGTGTGTCTCCGGTGGGAGGGCGTCCAGCGCCGCGCGGGCGTGGGCGGTGCCAGCAGCGCTGTCGCCGGACCGGGCGAGCATCAGGGCAGGAAGAGGCTCACATCGGATAGTGCAGGGTGGCCGGAGGGCGTCCACCAGGCTTCGAGGCCGTGGCTGTCGGCATGGCCCAAGAGCAGTTCTATCGTCTGCGACGGCACCTGCCCAACGAGAGGGATTTCGCCCAGGACAACCTGGGGTCCCTGCACCGCACACAAGGCCACAGCGGCAAGGTGCTAGGCCGTAACTCCTGAGCCGCCGAAGTATTCATGGTTGGCGGCCCCCAATCGTTCCTGTCCACCGGGCTGGGGCTGGCCAAGGGCTTCCGCGACCTCGTACGGTCTCATGCCGAACTCCAGCGGTCCCACAGCTACGAGGGGGTGCCACACCCACTGCTCGCGACCCTCGTCATTTCCCATGTCCAACAGTCTCACTTGTTGTCCCAGGCCGACCGGCTCTCCGCTTCGGGCGGGGCGGTTCGGGTCTGCGGATCTGGTCGGCCTCGCGTCGTCGGCTGCCCCGGCACATGCTGACTCCGGCATCCAGCGCCTGCTCGATCATCTGCAGGGCGAGGCGGGGCTTGGTCGCGAAGACGACATCGTCGGGCACGCCGGCCTTGCGGCGTCGTTCGGCGTCTGGGCACCAGGTCTGTTCGGGCAGGTAGAGCCGTCGGTCGATCAACGCCCGTCCCTTGCTGGAGGCACAGGCGAGAAAGACGCCGACCTGGCTGTTCTCGATCCGTCCGGCGGTTCCCGTGTACTGCCGCCGGGCGCCTGCCGAACCGCGGCGGCCCTTCTTAGCGACCGCCGCTTCCCATTCCGCTGTGCTGATGTCCTGGCCCTCTTCATCCCGCCAGTTCTCACGCCGCGTGATGTGCACGTCGTAGCCCATGGCCAGCCAGAGCAGACCGTGAGACCGTCATGATCGCGAAGTCACACTGGAGTATTGACCGTTCCGCAACAGCCTTTAGCTTGACCTTTAACGTCCGAGGTCGAACGGTGCCTCGTACTTGATCACTCGGTTCGGTAACCGCCGTACGCGGAAACGGCCTTCGTCTGGATC
>NZ_JBIAVJ010000032.1:0-113711 GCF_042894025.1 Streptomyces sp. NPDC001549 | reverse complement strand
CTCCGCCAAATCCAATACCGCGGCGACATCATCAACGGATGCCTCTCCGCGACCGGCCTCACACTCACGACACCACGCCTACAACCTCAGTAACCAGTCGGAACAACCACGGCGTACTTGGGCACTGCACGACCGAAGTGAACAAGAAAACGGCCTGTGGAATGAGCAGTTGCCCATTCTGTATTCGAGCCCAGCAGCATGCTCCTACCGCTACGGGAGGGTGGGGCGAACACGTCGCCGCGCCCCGTCGAGTAGCACTTCATGCGTGCTTCACCACACGAAAGACATCTGGAGGTTTCATGAACATGCCCCGAAGGAACACAGCCACCCGCGCCACGCTCGTTGGACTGGGCGCCACCCTGGCGGCCTTCTCCCAGGTCGCTCTCGCCTCGACGGCCCACGCGACGGGCACCTGGGACGAGAGCCGGGTCCGCATTCAGTCCGCCCGAGGGGACTGCCTCACCGCTGTTCCGCGTTCCACCAACCAGCTGGACACGGAAAGGTGCGACACGGACAACCTCCGCGGGAACTGGCGGATGGTCGACAATCGCGACGCGAACTTCCTGCTCAAGAACTGGTCCACCGGCGAGTGCCTGGATTCCGAAACGAACGTCTTGGGCGGGAAGGTCTACATGTCGGCCTGTGACCAGAACGACGGCGGCCAGGTGTGGAGGTACGACTGCTTCGAGGGAAGGCTGATGAACCTGGCCTCGACGACCTTCCTGACCCGGTTCACCTCAGGTGTGGTCGGCCATCAGCAACGCTCGACCTCGGACATCGGCAAGCAGGTCTGGAACATCGTCCCCCGACCGCACGCCTGCTGAAGTAGCTGTGGACCTTCTCTCCGACGGGTAGGCGGTCGTGCCCCGCGTACTGACGGGCGAGGTTCACCACCGGGACCCCGCAGTGCGGCGCGACGGCGCTGCTGGGAGGGCGGACGGTGGTCGGGGACACGCCTGGGAATTCATCCGGCAACGCGGCTCTGATGCGGGAAACGGTGTCCGGTCGCCCTCCAGCCCTCTGTCTGACAGCCCGGTCCCCGCTCCGCCCGGAGCGGGGACCGGGCCCGCTGCGTTTCTGCACGCATCGCGCAGCGCTGGGCCCGAAGGGCATGGTCACCAACGCGGCTGCCGCCCGGGAAGGCCGCCGTCGTCCGCGTGACGTGGTCGCCGCAGTCGCCGTCGGTGCTCCCACAGGGACAGACGGTCGAGAGTCGCCCCTGTTGCGAGCGCGGAGGCAGGTGAGTGTCTTCTGGCTCGGCGCAGGGGCGGGGAAGTGCAGGAGCAGGGTGTCGCGCGGAGACCGGTCCGCGAAGAGGTGCGGCGCGGCGAGAAGAGCTCGTTCACCGTGGAGGCGAGCAACCAGAATACCTGGGGGCAGTCCCGGTCGCGGGCCGGGAGGGGGGCGTGGCGGTAGTCGGTGGGTTTGCGGTGCTTGAGGCGGCCGTAGGTCTTGGTGGTCTGGTTGACCTGTTCGGTGATGCGGTAGACGTCGCTCGCGACGAGGTTGTTGAGGTTGACGGCGAAGGCTTCGCCGTTGCGTTCCATGGTGCGGATGAAGTTGTCGACGACCTTGTGGTCGAAGGTGCTCATCCGGCGGCTGCCGAGCGTCGGGAGGATGTGGTGCTCGAGGAGGGACTCCAGGGTGCGGAGGGAGGACTCGGCGAGGTCGCGCTGGCCGGCCTTCCATTCCGCGGTGTACTCGCGGAACTGCATCGCGCCGTACTTCTGGATGCGCTCGGCCTTGCTCTGGTTCCTGGGAGCCGCCTTCTTCTCCTGGTAGACCCTCGTGAGGCGGGCGATCGCCTTCTCCTGGGTGGAGAAGCCGGCCTCCTCGGTCTGCTTACCGGCCGCACTGCGGTAGCGGATCTTGTACTCGTGCGGGCACTTCGACCAGCGGGACTGGGCGTGCTCGCAGTCCTTGTAGAAGGTGCCCATGCCGTGGGCGAGTGACTTCGTTGCCATGCGGTGCGGGACCCCTCCGGCGCCAATGCTGACCTTTTGCTGACGCTGGAGGGCCTAATACGTTCCTGACCTGCATGAAGACGGATATCTCATGTTACGTTCTGGAACTGGATCGGACGGTCCCAAGAGGATATCGCGCAGGCCCGCGAGGACTGGATGCATGGGACGAGATTCGGCGAAGTGAAGGGGTATGACGGCCCTCCGCTTTCAGCTCCTGCCCTGCCCCCGACTCACCTCAAACCACGCGGCCGAGCGCGCTGACCTGCGATAATTTGAGATAGGCAGTCCTGCGGGGCGCGGGTCGCATGCCTTCCGGTTACTGAAGCCTCGGCGCTTCCGATCACGCCCCGCGCTTGCCCATTGATGGCGCGGGGCCTTCCCCTTCTGTGGGCGTCCGTGGGTGGGCGTGTGTCTCCCAATGCTGACTTTTCTGACGCTGCGTCAGGTGAGGCTTCGGGTAGGTGCAGACGTCGAATCGACTTCGTCGGCGATCGGCGCTTGCCTGGAAGTTGTTCCCGGCTACGCGCCGGTCGGGTCGCCCACTGCGCATCCCAAGGGCCTCGACCTCGCGCGGGAAGCCGCCGGATCGGGTGAACATCACCTGCGCGTCGTACAGCTCCCGGTGAGCCTGATTATGGTCCGGCCCATCAGCCTCGCCCCTGGACGGCCGCGGCCCCCTGGTGCAAGCTCGTGCGGCGGGGCTGACCACGTTCGGCTCCTCGCCCCTGCACGGCGGAGAACTCCTGCGCCTGGCCGCACCCGAACTCGCCGACTAGGGCGCGTATCGAGTCGTGATCAACGGGTGGTCCTGGTGAGGTCTTTGATCCAGATCATCGAGGCGTGCAGGTGGAGACTGGCGAGGTGGCTGTCTGGGGTTTTGATGCCCCTATGGATGTCAACCAACGTTCTCGGGGCGTCCGGGCTGGTTGGTCGGAGTGTTCGCTGGGGCGAGATGTCGGTAGATCTCTCTTGCGACGTAGCGTTTGAGGCAGCGGATGATCTCGCGGCGTGTCTTGCCTTCGGTCAGACGTCGTTGCAGGTAGTCGCGGGTTCGGTCGTCCCAGCGCAGGCGGCTGAGAACGATCCGGTAGAGGGCGGCGTTCGCTTGGCGGTCGCCGCCGCGGTTCAGCCTGCGGCGCTGTGTCTTGCCGGAGGACGCCTCAACCGGGCTGGTGCCGCATAAGGCTGCGAAGGACGCCTCGCTGGCGAGTCGCTCGGGGCTGTCGCCAGCCGAGATGAGCAGGGCGGCGGCGCTGTCCGGGCCGACGCCACGGACTTCCAGCAGGCCCGGCGTGCTGACTTCGACGGCCTCGGCTATCCGCTTGTTGAGATCGTCGATCTCCTCGGTCAGGTACCGGATGCGGCGGGCCAGCAGCCTCAAGGTGTGACGGGCGGCCCCGGCCGGCCCCCTCGCGTGCTGGGGATCGAGGTCGGCGCACCGCTTGAACAGGTGCGGGTTGCTCAGCCCGGCCAGCGACTCTCGGAGGGCGGAGTCGGCTGAGACCAGGACGCTCTTGAGCTGGTTGATCGCCTGGGTCCGGGACTTGATCGCGGATCCCTTCGCCAGCTTGAACAGCCGGAGCATCTCGACTGGACCGTCGCCGGTCTTCGCCGCGGCGGTGGCTCGTCCGGTCAGCACGGCGCGGGCTGCTGCCTCGGCGTCGATGGCGTCGGTCTTGCCGTGACGGCGTCGGGCGGCCTTGTCGGGCTGGTTGACCTCGGTCACCTCGATGCCTTCGGCGCGCAGGTGACGGGTCAGGGCGGCTCCGTATGAGCCGGTGCACTCGACGCCGGCCCGCCGCAGGACGCCGAATGACCGTGCCCAATCAAGGAGTTGCCGATAGCCGTCGGCGGTCGCGGGGAAGCTGCGGCCGTCCAGGGCGGCGCCGAGCACGGTGATGACGGCTGCGGCGTGGACGTCCTTGTGAGTGTCCACGCCGAGCAGGACGTTCTCGGCATCCGCCGGGACGTGGCATGGGGCGGTGGACTGCGTGATGCTGGTCAAGGTCGCCTGTCTCCTGATCGCCTCGGGAACCGGTGGCCGTCGCCGGGCCGGGGGCGGTCAAGACTGTGACGGTGCCTGTCGCGAAGGCCCCTATCGGGACACGTCCCCTGCCCGGCGGCAGCGAGTACCGCCCCGAGCAGTGGCCGACAGATCAAACTCAAGGCACCAGGGGCCAGTCGTATCGCGAGTCAGGCCACCGCCCAGAGCGGCACCCCAACATCCTCACAGTCGTATCGGGTGTCTCACCGTCCCAGTTCCGGCCTCCTGGTACGTCACGCTCTGGGCGGGTGAGGCACGTGGAGCCGACGTGAGCCGACCGGTGCACTGATGTCCGGGCGGGGACTCATGGGACATGGCCCGGCACCCGGCTCAGGTTCCGGGGAGGATGCGGCGCGTTTCGTAGGCCCACATCGCGATCTCGACCCGGTTGCGGGCGCCGAGTTTGGCCATCAGGCTGGCCAGATGCGTCTTCACCGTGCTGAGGCTGATGTGCAGTGCATCGGCGATCTCGGTGTTGGTCAGCCCGCGAGCGACGGCGAGGAGCACCTGCTCCTCGCGGGCGGTGATGGGGGAGACCGGCTGGGCCACGGGCCGGCCGGCGGGCAGGTCCGCGAATGCCTGGAGCAGACGGACGGTGACGCTGGGCGCGATGAGCGCCTCACCGTCGGACGCCGCCCGTACGGCCTGCGCCAGAAGGTCCGGTCCCGTGTCCTTGAGGAGGAATCCGCGGGCGCCGGCACGCAGTGAGCCGTAGACGTACTCGTCGAGGTCGAACGTGGTGATGACGACCACGGCCAGCGGGTCGGCGACGCCCGGGCCGGCGACCAGCCGGGTCGCCTCGAGCCCGTCGAGTACGGGCATGCGGATGTCGAACAGGCAGACGTCGGGGCGTAGTTCGCGGGCCAGACGTACCGCTTCCCGCCCGTCGGCGGCCTCGCCGACCACCTCGATGCCGGGCTGGGCGTTCAGCATGATCCGCAACCCGGTGCGGATGATCGTCTGGTCGTCAGCGACGAGGACGCGAATGGACACCGCTCTCGCTCCTCGCTCTCGGCAGTTCGGCTTCGACATGCCAGCCCCGGTCGGTACCCGGGCCGGCTCGTAGTGTGCCGCCGAGCAGGGTCGCGCGCTCGCGCAGTCCGGTAAGTCCGTATCCGTCGCGACCCCGGCCGGTGCGCCGGCCGTTGTCGCGCACGCTCACCCGTACCGTGTGCCGTTCCGCGGCGACCCGAACGACGAGCTCGGTCGCGTCGACCGCATGGCGCAGCGCGTTGGTCACCGACTCCTGCACGATCCGGTAGACGGCCGCGTCCACGGCCGGGGGCAGCGCGTCCAGTTCGCCGTCGAGCCCCAGGTCGACCCTGAGGCGACCACCCGGGGTGCGCACCAGGCGCTCCAGATCCGCGACTCCGGCAGGGGGCGCCAGCGCGGCGCCGACCCCGCGGTCGCGCAGCGCGGCGACCATGGCGCGCATTTCCTCCAGCGTGCGCGCCCCTTCCTCCTCGACCCCCTCCAGCGCCTCGACGGCGGCGGACGGGTCGGTGCCCGCGAGCACCCGGCCCGCCTGGGCGATGATCACCATGGCCGACACGTGGTGGGCCACCGTGTCGTGCAGTTCCCGGGCGAGCTGCTCGCGCTCGCGGGAGCGCACCTGGTCCAACTGCCGTTCGCGAGCGGTCACCCGGAACCGCACGGCAGCCCCGACCACGCCGGGCAGCAGCAGGAAGACGAAGCCCCCGACCTCTTCGACGACCGGGGTCTCGTACGTGACGGTCGCCAGGGTGCAGGCCGCGAGGATCACCGCGCCACCGAGCACAATCTCCCGTCCCGATCCCCACCGGGGCAGCGCGTACACCAGCACGAGCACGACCGCGCCGGTGTCCAGGCCGACGGGCTCGCGCGGTGCGGCGACGAGCGAGGCCACTTGAAGCAGGATCACCGAGCCGAACGCCAGCTTGACCATCGCCAGCGGGCGGGTCCGGCGCCACAGGGGCAGCAGGCACAGCCATACGGCGAACACCACCGCCACCGGCCGCCACACGACGTTCTCGCGCAGGGTGGCCTCCAGCGCCACACCGGCAAGGCCCGCGGCGAGCAGCGCCCAGTCCCGCCGCACCCGGGCGGGCGCGTCGGGCGGCCGGGGTTCGGTCCACAGGGTTCGCAGGTCGTCTCGGAGCACGGTTCTCAGCCTAGGGACCGCAGCGTGCCGCGCATCGGCCGAAAGGACGGGTCGTCACTCCGCCCTGGGGCCGAGGGATCCGCGGCCCGCGGGCCGATGCCGCGGAGCGCCGTGGCGACGAGCCTCGGCATCGGTGGCCGTACAAGGACGGCCAACGAGGTGGTTGGAGGACCCGATGCTCTCGAAAGCCCTGTTGCGTCTGGGCGCAAGCGCCGCCCGCCATCCCTGGCGGGTGATCGCGGCATGGCTGATCGCCGCCACGCTTGCCGTCCTCGCCGCGATCGCCTTCGGCGGGCGGACCGCGGACTCGATGACCGCTCCGGGGCTGGACTCCCAACGGGCCGCGGAACTGATCGAGCGGGCCGGCACCGGCCAGGAGGGAATGACCGCCCAAGTGGTCGTCACCCCCCTCGACGGCGGTGCGACGTTCTTCGACCACGGCAGCGCGCGCACCGCTCTCACGCGGCTGCAGACCGAGGTGAAGCGGCTGCCGCACGTGCTCGGCACGAGCGACCCGGCGGGGGCACTCGACGCACGCGGGGACACCGCCGTGCGCGGCGGCCTTGTCTCGGCCGACGGGCGGATCGCAGTCGTCCGGGTGCAGTATCCCGACCAGAGCCGGCTGTCGGCCGAAGACCTCGACGCCCTCGTCGATCTCGGCGACCGGCTGCGCGCCGAGCTGCCCCTGCGCATCGAGATGGGCGGGAACCTCTTCTACGTCTTCTCCGACCCCGACGGCGGCGCAAGCGAGCTGATCGGCATCCTCGCCGCGGCCGCGATCCTGTTCTTGGCGTTCGGTTCGCTCGTCGCCGCCGCGCTGCCGATCGGCATGGCGGTCTTCGGGCTGACCATCGGAGTTGCCACGATGACGGTACTGGCGGGGGTGACGGACGTCCCGACCTTCGCCCCCGTCCTGGGTAGCATGGTCGGGCTCGGAGTGGGCATCGACTACGCGCTGTTCGTGCTCGCCAGGCACCGGGAGTACCTCGCGCGCGGGCTCGATCCCCAGGAGGCGGCGGGGCGAGCGGTGGCCACGGCGGGGAGGCCCGTGGTCCTCGCCGGCGTCGTCGTCGTCGTATCGATCCTCGGCCTGGCGGTCGCGAACGTGCCGTTCATGACGGTGGGCGGGCTCGCCGTCTCGATCGTCGTTCTGACCATGGTGGTCGCGTCGGTGACGCTGCTGCCGGCCTTCCTCGGCGCGGCGGGCCCGCGCCTGGCCCGGGCCGGCCGGATCGGCCGGGCTCTGCAGACCAGGAAGCTGGGCCGACTCGCACGGCAGCGGGACCCGGCGGCAGGCGCCGCCCACGCCGCCGGGTGGCGTCGCTGGATCGGGCACGTCAGCCGGCACCCGGTGCCGTACGCGGTCGGCGCGGCGGGGCTGCTGCTGACCGCGACGCTGCCCGTGCTCGGCCTGCGCGTCGGCCTGCCCGACGACGGCTCACTGCCCCACAGCCGTACCGAGCGCCGGGCCTACGACCTCGTCGCCGAGGGGTTCGGCCCGGGCACCAACGGTCCCCTCGTCATCGCCGCGGACCCCACCGGTGATCCGGGAGTGCTGGACCGACTCGTCGCAACGGTCGCGGCGGATCCGGGCATCGCATCCGTCGCGCCGACGCACATCGATCGGGCCACCGGCATCGCGACCCTCGTGGTGTTCCCGACCACCAGCCCTCAGGACAAGGCCACGGCCGACACCATCGCCCGGCTGCGCACCGACGTGCTGCCCACGGCGATCGGGCACGGCCCGGCCAGGGCCCACGTCGGCGGCGCCACCGCGAGCCTGTCCGATGTGGGCCAACGCACCAGCCAACGCCTGCCGGTGCTCGTCGCCGCCGTGCTGGCGATGTCGTTCCTGCTGCTGATGCTGGTCTTCCGCTCGATACTCGTACCGCTCAAGGCGGTACTGCTGAACCTGCTGAGCATCGGCGCGGCCTACGGCATCATGGTCACCGTCTTCCAGTGGGGCTGGGGAGGCGCACTCATCGGGCTGGAAGCGACGGTTCCGATCGTGTCGTTCATCCCGATGTTCCTCTTCGCCATCCTGTTCGGCCTGTCGATGGACTACGAGGTGTTCCTCCTCTCCCGCGTACGCGAGGAGTACCTGCGCACCGGCGACAACGGCACGGCGATCGTTGAGGGCGTCTCGCGCACCGCCCGGATCATCACCTCGGCCGCCCTCATCATGGTGGCGGTCTTCCTGTCCTTCGCCGTCGCCGAGGACCCCTCCACCAAAATGTTCGGGCTCGGCCTGGCCACCGCGATCTTCATCGACGCCACGGTCGTACGCATGGTGCTGGTACCGGCGACCATGACACTCCTCGGCCGGACCAACTGGTGGCTGCCGAAGTGGCTAGACTGGATGCTTCCCCGCGGCCCGGTCGGCACCGACGACACCGACGCGGAATCCACGGGTGAGGCCCCCGCGTCCACGGCTGGTTGACCGTTGACTCAACTCCTGCCCGTCCTTGGCGTCCGGCACCTCAGCGCGTCACCTAGGGGCATATCGAGTCGTGATCATCGGGCGGTCCTGGTGAGGTCCTTGATCCAGATCATCGAGGCGCGCAGGTGGAGACCGGCGAGGTGGCTGTCGGGAGTCTTGTCGTATCGGGTGGCGATGCCTCGCCATGCTTTGAGCTTGTTGATCAGGCGTTCGACGGTATTCCGCTCCTTGTAGAGATCGGCGTCGTGGCTGACGGGTCGGCCACGGCCAGCCCGCCGACGACGAGCAAGATCGGCCGAGCCGCGCTCTCAGGGCGTACCTGCGGCACACCTGGCACACTCGCCCCTGGGCTCTGTCTGCCGCGGAGCAGCAATTGCGCGCTCACGCCAACAATCCGCCCGGTCGGCTGCGTCAGCGGCTCGGCGAGTTCTACCCGGTTCCGGACGTCGGCCTGCCCGAGGCCGAGATCCAGGGGTGGCTCCTGCTGACCGCCGACCACATCAAGCAGAGCATCGAGAGCGGCGAGGTCCCTCGCCCGTCGGGTCTGCCCGAGACCCGTTGGGAATGGCATGCACGTTTCCCCGAGCTCGGACAGTTCCTCGGCGGCTGGTTCTCGCAGGACATGCCAGACGAGTTCACCGACCACGAGGCGGCCGTCCGCGACTACGCCGACTCGACGGACCGCACTCTTGTGGCCCGCGTCGTCGGCGAGATCCGCGAGCTGCTCGCACTCGGACTGGACGAGGCCGACCACGCAGTCGCCGTGGCAGAACTGGGAATGGAGGTCGAACCGCCGGGAGACCACTCTCCGGGCAGCTGGCTCAGTGCCGTTGCCGATGAGCTGAGCGGCTTCCGGCCCAAGCACGAGTAGCCGGCTACTGCCGGTGGCGACGGCGGTCCCGTCAGGCCCGAGAACGGCGTACTGGGGTATGGACTCCAGCTCGACGACCGAGCCAAGGCGAGGTACTTCGACCCCACCCTCGATCAGCTGGTGGCGGAGGTCTAATAACGGGAGCTTCCTTCAGCCCATGGATCAACTCGCTGCGGACTCGGAGTCACTGATGCAGTTACTGAGCTTTGATGCGTGATGTCGCTGGGTCGACGTCTTGAACTGCGAAGACGAGGGTTCGCCGCGCGGCATCATGCGAAGATCACCAGCAACGGGCACTCCCGCATTGGTCGTGAGGCGTGTTGGCCTGGCTCCTGAGGGAAGGGCCCGCTTCGCGGAGCTGCGCTAGTAGTAGCCCTTCGTGCCGTCGAGTAGCTCCCGGACGATGTCCGCGTGCCCCGCGTGTCGCCCCGTCTCCTCGACGAGGTGGATCAGTATCCAGCGGAGGTTGGCGCTGCCGTCGCGGAAGTCGGGGTGGCGGCCGACGTCGTCCAGGTCGGCCGCGGCAATGATCTCGTTGCTGCGGGCGCACTGGGCCTCGTACTCCGCGAGGAGCTCTGCGAGGGGGCTGCCGTCGGTGCGCCAGTCGGCGTTCTTGCTTGACTCGTCGAATGCGGGGTTCTGCTTCTTGTCGCCGCCGAGGAACAGCACTTCCAGCCATATGTGCTCGGTCCAGCGCATGTGGGAGATGAGACCGGCCATCGTCATGGCCGGTGAGGTCGGGATGACCGGGCGGCGCCCGTCCTCGTCGCTCAGCCCTTTGCATTTCCAGCGCAGGATCTGCCGCTGCAGGTCCAGCCAGCCGATGAGTGCGGTGCGTTCGTCCGCTTGGAGCGGGGGGCGTTCCAGTTCCGATGACATGCCGGCGCACGCTACCAGGGCGGTCGGGAGGGGGCACCTGGATGACGGGCTCTTCCGCGACTTACGATCTTGGTCACGATTGGGGACATCGGAGTGTTACTGGTGATCTTCGCATGATGCCGCGGGGCGGGCCCTCCTCTTCGCAGTTCAAGGCATCGACCCAGCGACATCACGCATCAAACCTCAGTGACAGGCCAGAGCATGCACGGTCCGATTTCCCACGGCGGACAGCTGAGCTCGGTTGCAATGAGGACGAGTTCATCCAGAAGGCACGCCACGGCTATACCCGGTCGCGGCCAGCAGCCGCCCCTGGCAATGAGGTCCGGCCGGTGAGGCCGGACAACCAGGTGCCGCTGCGCAGTCTTTTGCCGCTGCGCCGCACCCACGGCTACGGCCTCTTCCTCCGGGAGCCTGTTGGACCAGATCGTCGACGCCGCCGTGGACGGCTGAGGTCGGTCCCCGGAAGCCGCAGGTGAGGCTGTCAGCAGCACGCCGTGCGTCAGAAGCTGTCGTCGGGCAGACGCCGCGTGGCGTACGAGACGACGTCCGTCGCTGCTACGCCGCCGCCCTGAAGGCCAATTGTGATCAGATCCTCAGCCGTGTACCGGGCAGAGGTGGGAAGCCCAGCCAGAACCACTTCTTCTGTGGTTGCCAGGTGCAGCTGGCGCAGCTCGCACCGTAGCCCCTCGGCCGCCAGTTCCATGTCGAACAGCAGGGCAGTGGTGGGGGCTCGCAGGAACAGGGCAGCCGCTTCGGTCCGGCAGGCCGGGCATCTCGTCAGCGCCTGGAACAGGGGGCCGCCCGCCCGGTCGACCTCCACGACCACGAGCCCGCGCTGCACGACGAGCGAGGCCAAGTGGTCCGGAGTCCCCTCCGGCATGTCCGCGAATCTGGCCCGGGCCCGCAATGACGCCTGCTGTAGACGAAGCCGGACGTCCTTTTGTAGCCGGTCGGCACGGTCATCGAGCGCCACTCGCACCAGGTCGGACCACGGGCCCCAGAACTCTGCGCGGTCCAGATCCATGTGGTCGAGCAGCAGACAGACCGCCCTGACGAACGGCTCCAGGAAGCCCTCCGGCACGCTGGTGCCCAGGTGCGCGACACCGTTACGGAACTGGATGAGGGTATCCAGTTCCTCGTCTTTCAACGGGAGCACGTCCATCTTCCGCAGTCGGTCGATGGCTCCCCGGGCGCCGACTGTGCGGAACTTCTTGGGCAAGGTCGTAGCGCCGGCCAGGTGTAGCAGAGCATCGTCTTGTCGGCGGGACAGTTCCACGAGCAGCACCGGGTTCACCCGGGCAAGCGCGGCCTTGGCCAAGCGCTCGATGCTGACTCCCGCCCGCCTCCAGCAAGAAGACCTCGGTCTCCCCGCGGGCATGCGCGTCCAGGGCCAGGCGTGCGAAGTTCCGTGCGCCAGAGGCCGGATACTCGAACGAGATGGGTGACTCCATGCCCGGACGATAGGTCAGCGCGCCCGGCAGGCGGGCTGCGGGGCGCGGACTGGTCGCCGGTGGGTCAGGGGCAGGTCTCTTCGGTCTTGGCGACGGTGAAGGAGACCGGCTGGCCGCTGAGCGCGGTCCCGGGCTTCGGATCCTGGCTGCACACCTTCCAGTTCGACTCCTGGAGCACCATGCGGCTCTGCACCGCGTCCTTCACGGTGATGCTCGCGTTGGACGGCAGGGCGCCTCGTACAGCCTTCATGCCCTGGCCGACGAAGTTCGGCATGGTGTCGCCGGCGGGCTTGGGGGCGGGGGCGTCGGTGGCCGGACAGGTCTCCTCCAGCTTGACTGCGCCGAAGTCGACGCTTGTGCCGGTGTCGATGCTCGCGCCGGCGGCGGGGGTCTGGGAGCAGACTTTCCAGTTCCGGTCGAGGGCCTGGAGCCTGTCGCGGCCGAGGGCGTCGTGGGACTTGAGGGCGTAGAACCCGGCGGCCTGCGCCTCGTCCTGGGCGGTCTGGAGGCCCTTGCCGACGAAGTTCGGGAGCGTGGCGGTCTTTGTGGCCGGCGCGGCGATGGAGGGCGCGGACGAGGCACCAGGGGCCGCTGCGCTCGGCGCTGCGGGCTTCCCGTTGCTGGAGGTCTGGGGGGTGCAGGCGGTGAGGGCGAGGGCGGTGGCAGCGGCGGTGGTGAGCAGGGTGATCGTGTGGTGTGTGCGCATCGCGCCATGTTCGCCGGGGCTGGGTGCCTGTGGGGTGTCTCGACGGTTTCGACGGTCATTGATTTCGGCCTTTCGTTGCTGGCTTGGCGATGTTCTGGCTCATGGAGGTCGAACCCGCACCCGGATCGGGAAACGAGGGGTCCGGCTCGGCCTCCCCGATCCAGCCCGCGTCCGCCCGGGGTGCGATGGTGCACCCCGGGCACTGCAGGCTGTACGGGATGCTCATGACGAGGAGTACGGCGCCGTCACGCGCTGGTGGCACGACGGCAGCGCGTCGAGCCTCCGGCCGTGCCCGGTCATGTCCCGCCGCGCCCCGGTGACGATCCGCTGACCGACCGGCCGCGGGCGCTCGAACCGACAGCCCTGCTCCTGCGTGATCCGCGTGCTGAGGCCGGTCAGGCCCTGTGTGTGGCGGCCGTGCTCCGGGCTGGTCTTCAGCGTGCAGTTGAGGAACTGTGCACGCGGTTCGTCATGGCTCATACCCCTCAGTGCCGTAGCCGCGCCGAACGTTACAACTGACCTTCGGATGGTTCATGTTCGGTGGCTGCACCTCGGGCGGCGGGCGCCAGAGGGTATTGCGGAGGGGTACGTTCGCAGCCTCCTGGATCGCCGAACAGATCGACGCCCCCGCCCGCGGCACCACGAACTCGCACCGCTGACGACAGGGATGAACGCCATGGGCATCAACCTGGATACGGCCGTTCACGGCTCCCGGCAGCTGTTCGACGATGCCCGTGCTCGCGAGGCAGAGGTGATGATCGCATGACAACCAAGAGCACCCGACAGGAGAGATCACGACCAGCGCAGCGCTGAGCGGGAGTGACCTGCGGATGTGAATCGTCGACGGCCTGGCGATCCGCCACGTGGATACCGGCGAACAGCCGGGGCCGGCGCTCCTCATGACGAGCCCGTGGCCGGAGAGCCTCCTCGCGTTCCGCCGTATCTGGCCGCCCCTGGCGCCACTGGGTCGGCTGGTGGCCGTCGACCTGCCCGGGTTCGCCACTCGGAGGGGCGTACCGAGCTCTTCGCCCCCTCGGCGATGGGCGACTTCTTGCACGCCCTGATCGGCGAATGGGGCCTGGGCACCCCGCATGTGCCGGGCCTGGACGTCGGCACCGGCGCGGCGCTGTTCCTGGCCGCCCGCCACCCGGAGTCGGTGGCATCGGTCATTGTCGGCAGCGGCGGGGCGGCGTATCCGCTCGACGTGTCCTGCGCACTCGCGGACATCATCGCGGCACCGGACCTCGGCTCCTCCAAGGCTTCGACGCCCGCGCGTCGGTCGGCACGGCGCCGGAAGCGGGGGCGCCAAAGCGCGAGGAGCCCGAAGTGTGGGAGGACTACGTGTCCGCCTACGAGGGCGGTCGCTTCGCCGAGTCGGCGCGTTACGTCCGCGCGTAGCCCGCGGAACTCCCACGCCTCGGGGACCTGTTGCCGTCGATCACGACACCGGTGCTGGTGATGAACGCCGAGCACGACGATCCGGTACCGCCGTCCAACGGCGTCTACCTGCACGACCGGCTCCCGAACAGCCGCCTCGTCTCCTTCGACTCCGGTCACTTCCCCTGGGAGCAGGCCGCCGCCGCATACGGCGCGACCGTCGCCCGGTGGCTCAACGGAGAGCACGCCAAGGTGGCGGACGAATGAAGGCCCGGCAGGCGAGGGGAATTCGCCTGCACGGCAAGCGGGGTTTCCAGGCAGGTGCGAAGCCGACCCTCTACTTCGTGGACTGGACCCCCGACAAGATGCCCCTGCTGATGGAGGGGATCGACCGGGCGGCCGCGAAGCTGGGCGCCGCACCGGTCCCGCCGGCCTCGCTGCTGGGCGTCGCGGCACTGGACGTACCCGAGCACCTGGTCGAAATCGAAGCCACCGCCGTCATCGACCGAACACAAGTGCCGCGCTCCGGGTTGGTTCTCGGTCTCGGCCCTCCTGGTCGGCCCCTCTCGCCGAAGTGCTCCAGGCTCTTGGAGGGGCTTCGCCCCGGCTCGGCAGGGTGCGAGCCGGGGCGGCGGGGGCGAGGTCAGCCGGTGGCGCGGGCGGCCTGCTCGATGAGGCGGGCCGTGGCGCGCGGGTGGCTGATCATGGCGACGTGGGACGCTCCCCGTGCCTCGACGACGTGGCGGGCACGTGCCCGGTCGTAGAAGAAGCGCTGGAGGGCGGGTGGAATGGCCTTGTCGGTGTCGGCGACCAGTCCCCAGGAGGGGATGGTGCGCCAGGCGACGGCGGCTGTGGTGTCGGTGAAGCAGGTGGCGCTGAAGGGCCGTTGGGTGGCCTGCATGAGCCGGGTGTCGGGGGTGGGGTGCGGAGGCGCGCGCGTGTCGTCAGGAGGGTGTGCTGGGGCCGTGTGCGGCCTGGGCGATGACGGCGGCCACGACGGCCGGGCGGGAGACGTAGACCGCGTGGCTGCCGGGGGTCTCGGTGACGGTCGCACCGGCCCGCTCGGACATGGCGCGCTGAGCGGCCGGAGGGATCATGCGGTCGTCGGTGGCGACCAGGTACCACGACGGCTTGGTCTGCCAGGCCGGTTCGGAGACCGCCCCTTCGAGGGCGTCGACGCCCCAGGGGACCTGGGAGTCGGCCATGAACGCGGCCGTCGATTCGGGGACGTCGGCGGCGAAGGAGGCCGCGAACCTGTCCCGGTCCAGGAACAGGTAGCCGTCCGTGGGCGGCAGGATCGGCGGGACCGGTGCACCGGGCGCCGGGTCGGCGATCAGGGAGCTGACCGATTCGCCCTTGTCCGGTGCGAACGCGGCGATGTAGGCGAGCGCGGCGACGTGCGGGTGGTTGCCGGCCTCGGTGATGACGACTCCGCCGTAGGAGTGGCCGACCAGTACGGCCGGGCCGTCGAGGCCGTCGAGGACCTGCTGGGTGGCGGCTACGTCGCCGGCCAGCGAGAGGGTCGGGTTCTGGACGACGGCGACGTGGTAGCCGTCGGCGGTCAGGTGGTCGTAGACCCCCTGCCAGCCCGATCCGTCCACGAAGCCGCCGTGCACGAGCACGATGTTCTTGATGGTTGCCATGATCGTCTCCGGTCGGGAGGGACAGGCCCGGTGCCTGTCCGGCGTCCTCCATCCAAGTCGCCCAAGGAGTCGGAGAACATGCAGAGCAGCATGCAGAGTTGGCGTTCGGCGCGCCGCCCGGGCTCCGTGCTCCGTCCGTACACGTCAGGCAGCGGCGGTCACCATGGCCTGGCAGCGGTTGCTCGACGCGGTGTCACCGATCGACTCGAAGACCTCTGCCGCCCGAACGTAGGCACGGCGACTCTCGTCGGTCAGGCCTTCTTCGGCCAGTAGCGAAGCCAGCGTTTCCAGGGCGTCCGCCTGACGGTAGTCCGACGCCCGGAGCTCGTCCACGAGGCCGATTCCCTCGTGGAGCGCGGTGATCGCCTCCGCACGACGGCCCAGGCGCCCTAGGCAGGAGCCGATGCGTAGCAGCGCCAAAGGCCGACTGTGCACGACGACGCTGGGTGTCATCCCTGACTCGGGGTCGTTCAGCACGGCGATAAGGCCGAGGTAGCGCTCCAAAGCCTCGGCGTAGCGCCCGTCGTCGAAGAGGCACTTGGCGATGGCGGCGTTGCTCTGGATGTAGGAGTTGATGTCGCCGATGGTCTGGAACATCTCGGCTGCCCGGGAGGAGGACTTGATGGCCTCGTCGTGTCGGCCGAGCAGGAGGAGTGCCTCAGCGGTGTACTCGTGTGCCCAGGCGATCTGCGCGGTGGCGTCGGCCCGGGTGGCCAGTTCCAGCGCCTCGGCCGCGTACCGCAGGATGGCCTCCGGGTCACCCGGAGGCACCGAGTGGACCCAGGCCAGATAGTTCAGCTGGGTCGCTTGGTGTGCCGGGTCGCCGAGGGCACCGGCGGCCTGAGCTCCCAGCGTGAAGACCTCTTGCCAGTGCGGGCTGTGCGCCCACCGGTCGGAGAACCAGTGCATCGACTCCGCGCAGTCGAGGACGAGAGAGCGCCGGCGGCTGTCTCCCGGGGCCCGCATCGCACCCAGCCAGTTGTCCACGTTCACCCGCAGCCACTCGTCGGCCTCTTCCGCGGAGGAAAGGACGGCGAGATCGGGGTCGGGCCGGTCGGGACGGCCGTAACCGGGCTCGAACCACCGCCCGGACATCGTCGCCATCCGCAACAGCCACGAGACCACCCGTTGCATCAGCGCCTGTCGCCCGGCCGCGGACTCCTCCTGCGGGAGACGGTCGCGGGCGAACAGGCGGACGAGGTCGTGGAAGCGATAGCGGCCCGCGGCGCCGTCCTGCAGCAGACCAAGGTCGACGAGCTCGTCGAGGGCGTCCCAGGCTTCTGCGATCGGCATCCCGCCGGCGACGGCCGTGAGAGCGGCGTCGAAGTCCCGGCCGGGTATCATGGCGAGGTTCCGGAACACCCGGCGCGTGGAGTCCGCGAGCTGGTCGTACGACATGCCGAAGGCATTGGCGATCTTGAGGTCGCCTGCCTTGAACTGGTGAAGTCGGCGCTCCTCGTCGGCCAGCCGGGCTGCGAGTTGAGCTGCGTCCCAGTCGGGGCGGCTGAGCAACCGGTTGCCGATGATCCGCAGCGCCAGGGGCAGACCCCCGCACAACTCGGCGAGCCGGGTGAGCGTCGATTCCTCGTCGTGCGCGGATCGTTCGCCCAGGATTCCGGTCAGCATTTCCGTGGACTCCGGCAACGGCAGGGGGCCCAGGGCGAGTCTGCGGACCCCCTCCAGACCCGCCAGCAACCGCCGCGTGGTGATCAGCGCCCTGCTCGCGCCGCCTCCCGGCAGCAGCGCACGCACCTGCTCCTCCGAGGCGGCGTTGTCGAGGATGACCAGGACACGCTTGCCGCTCAGCAGCGACCGGTACAAGGAGGCGCGTTCGTGGGGATCGCCCGGGACGTGCTGGTCGGCGACACCGAGTGCGCGTAGCAGCAGCCGTAACGCGTCATCGGCGGTCAGGGGCTGCTGGGACATGCCGAACAGGTCGAGGAACAACACCCCGTCGGGAAAACTCGGCCGCACGGAATGCGCGGCGCGGACGGCGAACGTGGTCTTCCCCAGACCGGCGGAGCCGGTGACGAGCCCCACCACACCCACACCCGGCGCACTCTCCGCGTACACCAGCTCGCTCAACCAGATCAGTTCCTCAGTGCGACCCGTGAAGTCCTCGACGGAACGGGGAAGTTCGCACAGGCCGCCGCTCCGCCGCGTCCAGTGGTCCCGCAGCCGCCCGTCGCGCGCCAACTCGATCAGCCGCTCGCGACCACCCTCGTCCAGCTTCAGCGCGTCCGCCAGGGCGGTCACGGTCCGGGCCTGAGGTCCCTTGCTCCGTCCGCGCTCCATGTCCGACAGGGTCCGGGCGCTGACGCCCGAGACCTCGGCCAACTGCTCCAACGTCAGCCGCGCCGCGCGGCGATGACCACGCAGCACCTCCCCGAAACCAGGTCCGTCCGTCTCACCCATGGAGTCGCTCCCGATCGGCGGCGGTGCCAGGGAACGTCCAGGACGAGTCGGCGTTGACCTGGGACACGGTGGCCCGGCCCAGCTCCTTGTAGCGGATGGCGATCCTCTCGGCTTGTTCCTCGGGCAGGGCCCCGCCGTGTTCCTCGGCCCGTGCGATGATCTCTTCCGGCCCCAGGTTCCGGTTGGCCAGCACGATCGCGTTGACGGCCGGCCGGCGCATCCGGTCGTAGCGGCGGAGCGCGGCCACGGGGTCGTCGTCCCGGGCCAGGCACCAGGCCAGGACCCGGGTGTCGACGATGGACTGCGATCCTCCGTTCATGCCCATGGGGAACATCGGGTGCGCGGCGTCGCCGAGCAGGGTGACCCGTCCGAAGCTCCAGCTCGGCAGGGGATTACGGTCGAGCATCGGGTACTCGAAGATCGCCGAGGAGCGCTCGGCGAGCGCTGCGAGGTCGATCCACGGCAGGTTCCAGGACGAGACCCCGGCGCGGGCCTCCGTCGCCGTGACGCGACGGCCGGCGCCGTCCGGAGCCGGGGCGGACGGCGCAGACGGCCGCGGTGCACGGAGTACTGCGGCCAGCGGTATCCGGCCGCGCGTCCCAGCAGCTCCTCCCAGACCACCTCGGCCGTCCGGTCGTGGTAGCTCAGCCCGTGTGGGGGCAGCGCGACGGATTCCAGCTCGCCGTCCAGGCCGAGTTCGGAGAGTTCCCGGACGGCGTGCGGCAGCAGGTTGATTCCGACGCCGACCGCCTCGACCTTCCGCGCCGCTTCGTGCAGCCGCAGCTCGAAGCCGGCGGCGTGCAGGCTCAGGGCACAGGTCAACCCGCCGATACCGCCGCCGACGACGGTCACTTTCATCGGTCTGTGCTCGCCCTTCGCCGGGGCCACGGGCATGGCCGACAGTCTCGTATCACCCTCGGGACATGGGCCGCGCACGTCCAATGCACAGTGGTGATGGCAACGGTCACGATCAATGATGACACCGGGGCCAGTCGCGCAGGGCACCCACGGACTCGGTGGGCAGTCGTCACAACCCGGGTGTCTGACGGTGTAGTTGCCAGTTTGGCGGTCATGGAGCTCCGTACGCTTGAGTACTTCGTCGCGGTGGCGGAGGAGCGGTCGTTCACCAAAGCGGCAGCCCGCTGCCATGTCGTGCAGCCCGCGATCAGGCGATGGGCGAGGTGCTCACGGGTTCAGGACGGCCGTTCATCACCGCCTCCGGGACGCCTGCGGAGCCCGGCCGCGCAGCGACCGAAGCCGATGGGCGAAACCCCGGCCGCGGCCCGGCCGTCGGCCCGCAGGTGCGGGCCGCTACCTCCGAGTGGATGCTCTCCCTTGCCTCGCGCGGCGTCCGCTCCTCGGTCGTGCGCCTGCCCCGGACTGTTCACGGCGCCGGGGACAAAGGCTTTGTTGCGGCCCTGCTTCGCATGGCGCGCGACAAGGGCGTCTCCGGTTACTTCGGCGACGGAACCAACCGCTGGCCCGCGGTGCACCGCCTTGATGCCGCCGACTTGTTCCACCGCGCGCTGGAGGCGGCCCCGGCGGGATCGACGCTGCACGCCGTCGCGGACGAGGGCGTGCCTCTCCGCGGCATCGCCGAGGCCATCGGCCGCTACCTGAACTTGCCCGTGGTCTCCGTCTCCCCCGCGGACGCGGGCGAACACTTCACCTGGCTGGCCCCGGTCCTCGCGGGCGACCAGCCGGCCTCCAGTGCGCTGACCCGCGAGCTGATGGGGTGACAGCCGACGCAGCCCGGGCTCATTGAGGACCTGGGCAAGGGGCACTACTTCGGCTGAGCATCCCCGCCCGGCTCCATCCGCTGCCCGCCCCGGGATTCCATGGGCGCGAACCGGCGGCAGCCCCCCATGGCCACGCGATGCGCCGGTCCGGATCCGAGCCGGCCGGCACCGGAAGGGGGTGGGGTGTCGCAGCACCGCCCGATCCAACGCCAAACGGATAGGTCATCCGGATCTGCTATGTTGGCGTCAACCGGATAACTCATCCACATAGACGGAACGGGTCATGCGATGAAGCAGACAGCGGTGGTCACGGCAGGAACAGCAGGGATAGGCTTGGAGACCGCCTTGGGGCTGGCCGCGGCGGGCTTCGCGGTGACCGTGGTCGGGCGTGATGCCGAGCGCGGCGCCCGTGCGGTCGAACGGATCAATGCCGCGGCGCCGGTGAACCCCGCCCAGTTCCTGGCCGCCGACCTCGCCTCTCTCGATGCGGTCCGCGCTCTCGCCGACCGGATCGCCGCCGACGGCCCGCTGGCGGTGCTGGTCAACAACGTCGGGGCGATGTTCGCGGACCGGCAGGACTCGGTCGACGGGATCGAGGCGTCGTTCGCCGTCAACCACCTCTCGCCGTACCTGCTGACCGAACTGCTGCTGTCCGCCCTGCAATCGGGCGCGCCGAGCCGGATCGTGAACGTCACCTCGGGCGCGGTGGGCGTCGCCAAGCGCGCCTTCGACGCCGTCGAGCCGCCCGGCGGCTACTACGGCTTCCACTGGTACGGCCGCGCCAAGCTCGCCAACCTCGCATACACCCTGGAACTGGCCGGCCGGCTCGACGGCACGGGCGTCTCGGTCTTCGCCGCGGACCCCGGCGGCGCCGCGACCGACATGACCAACGGCACCATGAACGACCCGAAGATCGTCTCACCAGGGCTGCGACTGCTCTGGCCGCTGGTCCGCCGGAAATTCGAACGCGCCACCTCCGGCCCGGCATCCGTGGCCGCCAAACCCTCGATCTTCGCCGCGACCGACGGCTCGCTGACAGGCCGGACCGGCATCGTCATCGGACCCCAGGCGCATCCGGTCGCCCGCTTCCGCCCGGCAACCGATCCCCGCATCGCCGAAGCCGTCCGCCACCTCAGCCAGCGCCTCGCGCCCCTCACGGCCGGGTGACGAGCTCCGTGGCCCACACGCCATGGAGATTCGGATGGGCTATCCAGTTAGGCTTCCCCCATGACGACCGCCCCCCTACGCAAGGACGCCGCCCGCAACTGGGAACGGATCGTCGCCGTGGCCCGCACCCTCGTGGACGAAGGCACACCGCTGCAGCTCAACGACGTCGCCCGCCGCGCCCAACTGGGCGTCGGCACCGTCTACCGCCACTTCCCCACCGCCGAGGCGCTCCTGGAGACCGTCGCCACCCCCTGCCTGGAGGCACTCGCCGCCCACGGCGAGCAGGCACTGGCCGACGACAACCCCCGGAGCGCCCTCGCCGGCTTCCTGGCCCTCACCATCGAAGCGCAGGTCACCGACGCCTCCCTGGCCACGGTCGCCGCCGCGACCACGGACACCCTGCCCCGCACCACCGAACTGAAGCAGACCCTGTGGTCAGCCGGCGCACAGCTGCTCGAACGCGCCCGCGACGCCGGGGTCGTGCGCCCCGACCTGACCTCCGGCGACCTGGTCCCGCTCATGTGCGGAATCGCCTACGCCGCGAACGTCCACAGCAACCCCTCCACCCGCGTCGAAACCGCCCGCCGCTACCTGACCACCCTCCTGGAAGGCCTGTGCACCCCGTACTCGCATGGCGACTCCGCAGCTACAGCGGACAGCGCCAGCGGCAAGACGGCACGCCTCACGGGGTAGTCGGGCCGGCCCGGCTCTGCCCCGCTGCTTGAATTCGCGGGCCATTTCGCGTTTGCGCGCTCGGCCGAATCGGTCGGAGGGGTGTGGGGCAGAGTGGTGCGCATGCCATCGCTCTCGCTGCGGATTATCGGCCGCGATCTCCCGGGTCGCCGAAGCGGAGCTCGGGCTGACGGACCCCTGCGGCATGCCCGTGTGCGCTACGGTGCGCCCGCCCGGCACCACCTGGAGCTGAGCGGACGCGGGCTCCCGTGGCGTGGCCGGTGCCGCTGGAGGAGATCCGCACCTCGCGGGTATGCGCTTGCGGTACCGACTGCGGGGTGGAGGGCTCTCGTTCGCCGTCGCGGGCAGCGCCGCCTCGGGCGGCAGGCGAGCGTGCCGCCTGTCAGCCGTCGAAGCGGTGGCGGGAGGCGTCGATGTGTCCGAGGTACCGGTGGGTCCTTCGCACAGGCCGTCGATCGTGACTCGCAGGGCCTGGCCCGGCTCGGTGAGGGTGTACTCGACCCGTGATCGACGTCTACCGGCAGGTGTCGGTCTCGACTGGGTCGAGGCTGGTCTTCATCGCCGGGCAGGTCGCCTGGGGCGCCGGCGGCGTCACGGTCGGCGAAGGCGACCTCGCCGCTCAGGTCGAGCAGTGTTACGTCAACATCGCCACCGCGTTGGACAGGGTCGGTGCCTCCTTCGATGACGTGGCGAAGCCGACCGTCTACGTCGTCGACTGGACCTCCGACAAGATGCCCCTGCTGCTGGAGGGGATTGCCCGGGCGGGCAAGAGGCTGGGCACCACACCGGTTCCGCCGGCCAGCCTGCTGGGCGTCGCGGCACTGGACGTCCCCGAGCATTTGGTCGAGATCGAAGCCACCGCTGTCCTCGACTGAACAGGCTTGATTCGCCGGGGGGCCCGGGCTCGTCCGCGCGCAGCGTTAGCGGACATCTGTTGATTCGCGGTTGCGGGCCCGCCGGGCCCGCAACCCTTTGGGGCATCCGGTGCCCGGCCGCCGCGCGGCGCGTGCACGGGTGCGGCACGTTCGGGATATCTCTGGTCGCAGGCGGCGGTCGGCCCGGCCGCCACGGTCCGGAAAGACAGGTGGCAGGTGGCTGTCCAGCCCGTTCCCGAGGGATATCCGCGCGTCACGCCGTACCTCTGTATCGACGGAGCCTCGGCCGCGATCGACTTTTACGTCTCCGTGCTCGGCGCACGGGAGCGGATGAGGATGGCCGCACCCGGAGGCAAGGTCGGCCACGCCGAGCTGGAGCTCGGAAGCTCGGTCATCATGCTCGCGGACGAGTACCCCGACATCGGATTCCGCTCACCGAAGTCGGTGGGCGGCACGCCCGTCACCCTGCACGTGTACGTGGCAGACGTCGACGCCGTCTTCGCCAAGGCCCTCGCCCGGGGCGCCACCGAGCTGCGGCCGATCAAGGACGAGTTCTACGGCGACCGCACCGGCCAGTTCGAGGACCCGTTCGGACACCGCTGGAACATCGCCACGCACATCGAGGACGTCCCGCCGGACGAGATGGAGAAGCGGTCCGAGGAAGCCATGCGCTCTACGGAGACCACGCCGGGCGGCGAGTGAAGGATCCGCCCGCTTCCCCGCCGGAAACGGCTGGTGGAGTCGACCGACGCGGACGGACCGCTTGAGGGCTGTCTCTCCAGTGGACTTTCCGCGATTGGCGGAAGATCGGCTTCCGTGGTGGGGCGGACCGACTCACAGTGGAGGGACGAACCAATCCTGTGAAGGAGGGCTGTCCCTCATGCCGGCGGAATCCGAGGATGCCGTCGCCCTCGGTCATGTGACCGAACGGCTGTTGAAGGCATTCACCGGCCTTGATCCCCGGATCGTGCGGGGTGCGGTCGACACTGCCTACGCCGAGCTCCGGTACGCCCGGGTGCGCACCTACCTTCCGGTCCTGATGGAACGCCGCGCCCGCGACCTCCTTGCCGCGACGGACGCGGAGTAGGAGCATGGTCTACGCGTTATGGCCGCCTGCATCCGCTGGCACAACGCACACGCCGAGCCGAAAACCCGCTTCGTACCCGAGTCACCCATCCGGCAGTGGCCGCGTATCCGGCCAAGGCTGCCCACGCGGCGATCGCCGATCAGGTCGCGGGCGCTGCATTCGGCCTTCCAAGTCGGCAGAATCCTGGCCGACCTGGACCTCAAGTCGCACAAGGTCCGCGGCTGGCTCACCCGCCGCGACGCCCCCCGACCCTTTACCGCCTTCCTGGACCATCTCGGCCGGCTCCTGCCCCGGACCAAGAACATCCATGTGGTCCTCGACAATGGTTCGCCCCACACTGCCAGGCACACCAAGGCGGGGCTCACCGCCCACCCGCGCTGGCACCTCCAGTGGACCCGGCCGCACGCTTCCTGGCTCAACCAGGTTGAACCCGTTTCAGCCGCCAGCAGATCGTCCCGCGTGCGCTGACCGGCCTCGCGGCGAAGGTCCGTTTTCTCTGGCCTCACGATAGAACTCAAGCGACTCCCGGCTCTCGGCGCGACGCCGGGCTCCTAGGGCGAGCGCAGAGGTGGTTCGTGCCCGCGTGATGGCGGCGTGGAGGGCCTTCGGGTCGTCCGCGTGCAGTCCTGTCGTCAGCGAGGACGTCCCGTACCTGTTCGAGGCGGAGCCCGAGCATGAGCCCAGTGCAGACCCTGACGCTGCGGCAAGGTCAAGGTCGGTTCGAGCAGCGGGCGGCGCCCGGCGTCCCGGCTGTGGCGGAGGGGGCCGGGAGGGCCTCTGTGGTCCCTTGACCTTGCCGCGACGTCAGGGTCTGTACTGAGTGGCATCCCGGCCCGGAGCAATCACCGAGCTCGCGGGACGGTCCCCCAGAGAGGACATCGAGATGACCACCGCGCCCGAGAAGAACATGACCCTGCTGCGCACCGCGTACCAGGCGGTGGAGAGCGGCGACCTCGACGCGGCCGAGATGATGCTGACGGAGGACTTCATCGCCAACGTTCCGGGCAACCCCGCGCCGCTGGTCGGCCGCGACGTCTGGCGCCTGGGCACGCAGGCGATGAAGGACGCCTTCCCCGACCTGAAGATCAAAGTCCAGGACATCTTCGGCGCCGGCGACAAGGTCACGGTGCTGCTCCACTTCGAGGGAACACATCGGGGCGCGTTCCAGCAGATCGAGGCGACGGGCCGGCAGGTCAGCTTCGGAAGTATCGAGGTCTACCGCATCGAGGGCGACAAGATCGCCGAGGAGTGGGTCGCCCCGGACATGATCAGCCTGATGCAGCAGATCTCGCCCGCCGCCGTTCACTGACCCAGGCCGGGCCGTGATGAGGAGCCGGAGTACGCCGGAAACGTGCCGTACGCAGTGCGGGGAGTGCCCCGGCCTTGTCGGACGCGGGGTGAGCGGCCTCGATGGCCTGCGGGGATGTGTGAGCAGACGGGGCGGGGCAAGGCTCCGGCCCCGGTGGAGCAGGTTGCTGCGGCGAGGGCCGCGCTGGGGCTGTATGGCGGGGAGAACACCTCGGAGGAGCACGCGGAGGAGGCGGCCCGGCTCGGCGGTGGCAGTTGGAGACGGCCCGCGAGCCGTTGCAGAACGCGATGGACAACGCCGGGCTGCTGCTGAACATTCTCAGGTTGGTGGGCCTGTAGGGGGTGGAACACAGCTGGCCCTGGCACCGCTCCAACCGCAGGGCGTCAGGGCCGAGCCGTTGATGCAGGCGCTCAGCAGTGCCCCGGTGGCAGCAGCAGGGCAGGGCGCTCGGACATGGACCGCCCGGAAACCATCGACGAGACCGCTCAGAAGATCACCACCGTCGGCGGGCACGGCGTCCCCGTCCGTGCCGACCACAGCGGTCCGGAGGACGTCCGTGCCCTGGTCGACCGGATCGCCGCCGAGCAGGACGGCCAGCTGGACATCCTGGTCAAGTCAACTCCGTCCGGGGCGGCGGTCCGCTGACCGACTGGGAGCACCCTCTGTGTGTGGGGGCAAAACGCCAGCAGCAATGGGAGCAGGGGCGGCCTGAAGCGAGCCGGGCGCCGAGTTCTGTCCGCACGGCTCCGCCAGGCCCCCGCATCGAGTAGCGATCTAGCATGAAAGGCAAGGCTTCATCTCCAGGCCCGCGCCGCAGAGGCAGGGAGGCCGTCATGGCGTTCGACACGACCGGTTTCGAGCAGGCCGACAGCAGCCGTTACATACCGATCCCCGAACACGGCCTGATCGGCGATCTTCGAACGACCGCCCTGGTCGGCACGAACGGCACCATCGACTGGTACTGCTGCCCGCGCTTCGACGCGCCCAGCGTGTTCGGGTCCATCCTCGACGCCGACCGGGGCGGCTCGTTCGAGCTGGCCGCCGAGGTCCCGACCCGCACCAGGCAGTTCTACTTCCCCGACACGAACGTGCTGATCACGCGGTTCTTCGCCGCGGACGGCGTGGCCGAGATCCAGGACTTCATGCCCGTGGTCGACGAGTCGCGCGAGGCGGCCCGGCACCGGCTGATCCGGCGGGTGATCTGCGTCCGCGGAACCCTCCCCTTCAGGGCACGGATCGCCCCGCGCTTCGGCTACGGCACCGAAGCGCACACCACGCACCTCGAAGGCCACACGGCGGTGTTCCGATCCCCGTCACTGACGCTCGCGCTGACCGCCACCGCACCCCTGGAGAGCGACGGCCTGGACGTGTGGTCGCACTTCAAGCTCCTCGAAGGCGAGTCCAACGTGTTCGCCCTCGACCAGATCGGCGACGACATGGCCCCTCGGTCATGTCCACGCGCCGAGGCGCAGGAGCAGGCCGAGGCGACCGTCCGATTCTGGCGTCACTGGCTGGCGGGGTCGCGCTACCACGGGCGGTGGCGGGAAACGGTGAACCGCTCCGCGCTGGTGCTCAAGCTGCTCACCTACGCCCCGACCGGTGCGATCGTCGCCGCACCGACCACCAGCCTGCCCGAGCAGATCGGCGGCGAGCGCAACTGGGACTACCGCTACGTCTGGGTCCGCGACGCCGCCTTCTGCGTCTACGCGATGCTGCGCCTCGGGTTCACCTCGGAGGCCGAGGCGTTCATGGGGTTCCTCGGCGAGCGCGGCATCATGTCCGGCACCGGTGCGACCGGCCCGCTGCAGATCATGTATGGCATCGACGGGCGCAGTGAGCTGCCCGAACACGAGCTTCCGCACCTGGAGGGATACCTCGGCTCCGCACCGGTCCGGGTTGGCAACGCCGCCACCGGCCAACTCCAGCTGGACATCTACGGAGCCCTGATCGACTCGATCTACCTGTACGACAAGTGGGGACAGCCGATCAGCAGCGCCCGCTGGGACGAGGTCGCCGCGATGGCGGACTGGCTCTGCGAGCACTGGGACCAGCCCGACGAGGGAATCTGGGAGACCCGCGCGGGCCGGCGCAACTTCGTGTACTCGCGGCTGATGTGCTGGGTGGGACTGGAGCGGGCGATGCGGATGGCGAACCGCCGCGGCCTGCCGGCCGACCTGCCCCGCTGGCGGGAGTCCCGGGACGCGATCTACCGGCAGATCATGCAGCGCGGCTGGTCGGCCCAGCGGGGCGCGTTCGTCCAGGCCCTGGACGACCATGTGCTGGACGCCTCGCTGCTGATGATGCCGATGGCCAAGTTCATCTCGCCCACCGACCCCAAGTGGCTCTCCACCCTGGACGCCCTCACCACGGACCTGGTCTCCGACTCGCTGGTGTACCGCTACGACCCGACCGCCAGCCCGGACGGCCTGCACGGCCCGGAGGGCACCTTCTCGATCTGCTCCTTCTGGTACGTCGAGGCACTGGCCCGCGCAGGCCGGCTGGAGGAGGCCCGGCTCGCTTTCGAGAAGATGCTCACCTACGCCAACCACCTCGGTCTGTTCGCCGAGGAGATCGGCCCGACCGGCGAACAACTCGGCAACTTCCCCCAGGCCTTCACTCACCTCTCGCTGATCAGCGCCGCCTTCAACCTCGACCGCGCGCTGGGCTGACGCAGCATCACCGCCGGGAGGTGGCCGCCCGGGAGCGGCCCGGAGGCTTGTCCAAGGCGCAACCGAGGTGATTCTCCGGCCCGCTGGGCCGCCGGGTCTCGGTCGAACGCCCACGGCTGCCTGAAGGAGCTGGCAGCCGAGACGCAAGTGGGTTGCCCGGCCAGGGTGGTCGTATCACCAACCAAGCACACCGGGTTCGTGCCTGGGCTACGGCCGTTGGGTCGTTTCGGCCGTGGTTGCGAGTGTGTCGATGCAGTCCACCGCGGTCATCCTTGCTACTGTCCGCTTCGCCCAAATCGCCCGCAAGTGAATAATTCGCGCCCGCTGGTGGCCGAGAGGAAACGGACCATGAACGACTTTTCCCGTCGTAAAGTGCTCAAGGCGACGGCGGCAGCCGGTGCCGGTGCGGTCGTCGCGCAGGGCCTCGCGGCCACCGAGGCCCACGGTGCGAGCGCCGTGAAGGAGGCGTCCGCGAACGCGGAGTGCCCGCCGGCGAAGCTGACCGGCCGCATCGTCCGCCCCGACGACGCCGGGTACACGGACGCCCGCCTCGGCTGGGACCAGCTCATCTCTCGCTATCCGCTGGTCATCGTCTTCGCCCAGAACACCCAGGACGTGGTCAACGCCCTTACATGGGCACGGCAGAACGACGTCGCGCTACGGGTCCGCAGCGGCCGCCACAACACTGAGGGCTGGTCGAACATCGACAACGGCCTCGTGATCGACATCAGCGAGCTGAAGTCGGTCCGCATCGACAGCGCCGCCCGTGTCGCGACGGTCGGCGCCGGACTCAACCAGCTGGAAGCGGTGACCACGCTCGCGGAGCAGAACTTCGCGGTGACGACCGGGACCGAAGGCAGCGTGGGCCTGTCCGGGGCGACACTCGGCGGCGGTCTCGGCTTCCTCACCCGCTGGATCGGCATGGCCTGCGACAGCCTGATCGGTGCCGAGGTCGTCGTTGCGGAAGGCGCTGAGTGCGCCAAGGTGGTCAAGGCCGATCTGCACAACAACCCGGACCTGCTCTGGGCGCTGCGCGGAGCCGGGAACGGCAACTTCGGGATCGTCACCTCACTCACCTACAAAGTGGCCCCACTGAGGAGCGTCACGTATTTGCAGGCCACTTGGGACGGAATCGGCGACCTGTCCAGGATCTTCGAGGCCTATCAGCGTACTGCGCCGTACACGGACGACCGCCTCGGCACCCAGCTCGAAATTCACCGGAACCAGATCCTGCTGTTTGGGGTCCTCGCGGAAGGAACACCCGCGGAGGCGAAGAAGCTGCTGGCCCCGATCCTGTCGGTCGACAGCCCCCAGGTGTCGGTGCAGGTAGGGAACTGGGGCGACGTGTACGCGGGCTTCCAGATCCCGATCGCGGACGAACCCGCGAACTGGAAGTTCTTCTCGCAGTTCGCCAGAAAGCCGTTCCCGAGGAAGGCGATCGATGTGATCTCCTCGTTCATGCGGGACGCGCCCACGGACGACAGCAACTTCTTTGTGCAGGCGTTCGGCGGGGCGGTCAGGAAGAGCCCCCGCGGCGGCACGGCGTTCCCGCACCGCGACGCGCTCTTCTACTCCGAGCCCGGCGCCGGCTGGGGGACCCGCTCCGACCAGCCGGGCGTCTGCGACCCGCTCACCCCGCAGGCCCAGGCTTGGATCGCCGAATTCAGCCAGGCACTGCGCCCCTACGTAGACGGTGCCTACGTCAACGTGGCGAACATCGGCATGCAGGACTGGGAGACCGCCTACTGGGGATCGAACTTCGACCGACTGCGCACGATCAAGGCGGAGTACGACCCCCACAACGTCTTCAAGTACGAGCAGAGCATCCCGCCCGCGTCCTGCTGAACGAACAGCCCTGAGCCCCCTCCCGACCGGCGAGGGGGCTCAGCCACGACCTACCCGTCCTGATGGAGTGGCCACGCTGTTGCAGGACGCCTGTAAACCTCATTGAAATGGTTGATTCAGTCAGGCAGGCGCCATTGCCGCAAGACTTTCCTGCCAGTGCGGAGCGCAGGCGATCGATGGCCCGGGGGCGGTAGCGGACGAGGTCGGTGCGGCGGATGGTTGAGGATCTCCAGCCCAAAGGGCCTCATCGGCCGACCGCATGAGCCTGCGGTCCCTGCGCATGCCGACCTCGTCGGCGATCACGAAGGCGTCACGGGCGTCGGTCTTGCCCTCGCGGCAGTATCCGTTGCCGGCCCGGTTCACGACGCGGCAGGCAATCCAGAGTCTCGTGTCCAGCCAGCAGTCAGGAGGAGTGCAAGTTCGCCGTCCTCGCGGTCGCCCGCTCGTTCTGGTGCGCTTGTGGTGCGCTCCGGCGTCTTTGGCTGCTGCGGTCATACCCGCAGAGACTCCCAGCAGCTTGGCGATCGAGGTGATCAAGCGGCATGGACGCCCGATCCGCACGAGGCGCTGGTGGCCATGGGTGAAGACGACTTCGTCATCGTTGAGGGGACCCTGATCCCCGCCGACCGGGTCGCCGCGGACGAGCCCTACTGCTCGATGAAGCACAGGAAGCGCGGGATGAACGTGCAGGTCATTGCACGCCGGGCGGCACACCCCTGTGGTTCTCCCGTGCGCTGTCCGGACGCACCCACGACCTGACCGCGGCCCGCGCCCGCGGCATCGTCCAGGTCTGCCTCACCCGGCAGATCCTCATCCTGGCAGACCGGACCGACCAAGGCGCCGGCGCCACCGTCCGCACTCCCTGCTACCGCCACAGCATCCAGCCCCCGCACCACCAGCAGTACAACCGAGACCACGCCCGACCCCGAGCACCGGGCGAACGCGCCTTCGCACTGCTGAAAACCTGGCGCGTCCTCCGTCGGACCCGCTGCCCAGCCAGCCGCACCAGCCGCATCGTTGCTGCGGTCCATACCCTCCTCACCTGCGAAAACACAGGATGAAAAAGGTTCAGTGAGACCTCTTCACGCCTGAACCATCACAGCTCGGCTTTGACGATCGCGATCAAGTGATCATTTACATGCAAATCGCGACAAATGCAAGAACGTCGGCAGATCGGCGTGGTTGACCTTGATCTCGACATATCCGACATTACGCTGCCGCTGTTGATCAGCGACGTCGAAAGGGATGCCCGTGCCTCTCAAGCCCAACCATGGCCGCACGTCCGCCACGCAGTCTGTGCTCCCACGCCTGAAGTACCGCGCCGGCCGACACCTGGGACGGCTACGGGCCGTCGCCGTGGCCGGAGCCCTGCTCGCCGGGCTGAGTCCGGTGGCGGCCGCTGCGCCGCAGACCGCCGCCGTGACAGGGCACAAGGGCGATCCGACGCAGTACTGGAACAAGGTCCTGCTTCAGACCTTCCGCAATGCGCGGGGCTGGGACGCCTCGCCCGGCAAACTCTCCAGGTCCGGGGCGATGGTCTTCGCGGCGATCTACAACGCCGAGAGCGCCTATCAGAACACGTACGGAACCTTGAAGTACCAGCCGTACCTCAACCGGCCGCTGAAGTACGCCAGCGAATCGTCGGAGCCGGGTCGGGACGAAGAGGAGCGGCTGATCGACCGTACGGCGTACCGGATGATCTCCGAGCTGTACCCGGGCGACAAGGACTACATCGACGCCCGGTACGAGGCCCGGACCGGCCGCTCCCCCCACGCCTACGAGCCCCTCGACCGCCTCGTGGTCGACCGCGTGGTGAGGCAGATCAACAAAGCCCGGGCGGATGACGGTTCGGACAACCCGGAGCTCTACGACGGCGACACCACCACCCCTGGAGCCTGGCGGCCGACGGGTGAAGAGGCGACGGATGACGAAGGGGCCTGCAAGGAGCCGAGCGACGCGGTGACCCCGAACTGGGGCAAGGTGAAACCGTTCGTGCTCCGCTCCGGCTCGCAGTTCCGGCCTCCCACCCTGCGAGGCTTCACTTCCTACGACGAAATGTTGGCCAGCCCGGAGTACGCGCGCCAGGTCGACGAGGTGCGACGGGTCGGTGCCGTCGACTCCACCGAGCGCACCGACGATCAGACCGTCGTCGGCTGGTTCTGGAACCACGACCTGAACGGCACCTACCACCCCCCGGGGCAACTGCTCCAGCTGACCGGGACCGTCGCCAAGAAGTTCAAGCTCGACACGTACGACACCACCCGCTTGTTCGCGCTGTCGGCGCTGTCGTTGGCGGATGCCGGGATCGCAGCCTGGGACAGCAAGTTGGACAGCCCGATCAACGAGTGGCGCCCGGTGTCCGCGATCCGGGCGACGGGCGGCGCGAACGCAACCTGGGAGCCCCTCAGTGCGGACCGCTCGGGGGCACCGTGGACCCCGTGCTTCCCCGCCTGGACCTCTGGGCACGCCAACTTCACGGCTGCGTGGGCAGGCGCGATGCAGCACTACTTCGACCGTGACGACGTCTCGTTCACCGCACACTCCGAGGACCCGCACACACTCGTTCTGTCCCGCCAGATGAACAGCTTCAGCCAGGTCGCCCAGGAGGGCGAGTTCAGCCGACTCTGGCTGGGCGTGCACTTCCGCTGGGACGCCGAGGACGGGAGGGAGATCGGCACCAACGTTGCCGACTACGTGTTCGACAACGCGCTCCAGCCGACACGACCGGGCCGTCCTGATCAGCGGTGAAACGGCACCGTGGCCCACGCCGGCCGGATCGGCCGGCGCCCCGGCTCAGAGGTCCTGACAGAAGCTGTTGATCATGTGACTTCCGAACCGGACCGCCAAGCCCTGTGCGGGATCCTGTTCGTGCTGCATACCGGCATGCTGTTGAAGAAGCTGGACTGGTCGCGGGCGGTGATCGACTCCTCCCACGTCAGGGCCGCTCGACGGGGCCCCCAAGCGGGCCCAGCCCGGTCGACCGAGCACGTCCAGGCAGCAATACCCCCTCATCGTCGACGGCCAGGGCATCCCACTGGCCGTGTCGCTGACCGGTGGGAACCGCAACGACGTCACCCAGCTGATGCCGCTGCTGAACAAGATCCCGCCGGTCGCCGGCCTCGTCGGCCGGCCCCGCAGACGACCCGACACCCTCCTGGCCGACCGCGGCCACGACCACCACAAGTACCGCCGCCTGGTCTGGGCGACCGGAGTCAAACCCGTGATCGCCCGCCGCGGAGTCCCACACGGCTCCGGCCTCGGCGTCTACCGGTGGGTCGTAGAGCGGACCATCGCCTGGCTCCACGGCTTCCGCCGACTACGGATCCGGTAGCTCTGCAGGCTATGGAGGACGCCGGGGAGGAGGCTTTCCATCTTTGCGCCGCACCGCAGCGGAGCGGCAGCCCGCGAGGCCTGACGTCTCCTTCGCTGCTGACGCGGCGATTCCCGGAGACGCCGCCCGCCAGGCTGGAGCTGTCGGCGCGGTCACGATCGCATCCAGATCTCTAGAGTCGCCGCGTCACGCTGCGGCTGCGGGTCAGGGCAGCCGGGTGCGCGGCCCGCAGCGTGCGGTAGACGGCGGTCGCGAAGTCGTCCTCGTGCAGGCGAAGCACGGCCCGCAGATTCGGCTCGACGGTGCGGGCGTACAGGGCGGCCTCGATGTTGGTGGTGTCCGAGCTGGTCAGGGCGAGCAGGGAGTGCGCCCGGCCGATGCCTGCCGCGTGCGCTCCACCGCGCGCAGCAGGAGGCCGTCGGCCTGGACCACCTTGCCGGTACTCGCGACGGCGCTGGCGGCCAGCGCGGCCGCGGCCGTATCGGCGTCCGAGAGCACGGTCGTCGAGGAGTCCAGCTCCCGCAGGTCGATACCCGGCTCCGCCACCATCGCGGCCTGGTCCAGGAGCTCCTCCAGGTGCTGGCCGAGCTCGCGGTTGTAGAGCCGGATCACCAGCCGCAGCCTCGGGTTGAGCCGGCGTGCCACCAGGGCGGCCCGGACGTTGGTGTCGTCGTCCTCATAGACGAGTGCCAGCGCGGCGGTCCCGGCCACCCCCGCAGCGGCCAGTACCTCCTCGTCCGGCTCCGCCGCGTCCAGGATCTGCAGTCCCGCACGGCCGGCGGCCCGCCGCCCGCGGTCCGTGCCCGTGGCAGCGGGACCCGCCCCCAGCAGGCCGGGCCCCGGTACCCCAGGGGCGCGGCCGACGCTCGGCTGAGTGTCGCGGGCGGCGGGCGCTACCAGCGTTACCCGCTCCTTGTAGACCTCCCGCAGCTCGGAGGCCGGCCGACGGGCCAGCCCGTCGTCACCGCACACGATCATCCGCCCATCAGGGGCGGGCTGTTGAGGCTGCACCGATATCGAAGACCCATCCGGGGGAATCAACGGCCTGGAGCGCACCGCGGGCGCGTTGTGCGGCGAGACATGGGGGATGACCGCTCATGAACACCGGGCCTGGAGCAGCAGCTCTTACGCGCAGGCGATGCACACCCCGCAGCGCACGCTGTCCCTGCGCGATGCGGAGGGCTGGCACTTCCCCCTGGACCTGGAGCGGTGGTGTGGCCGGGCGGACGAGGCCGACCGGACGGTTCTGCGCCGGTGCACCGGCCGGGTGCTGGACATCGGGTGCGGCGCCGGCCGGCTGGTCGAGGCGTTGACGGGGCGGGGCCGCCAGGTCCTCGGCATCGACGTCTGTCCTTCCGCCGTGATCACGACGGTGTGCCGGGGAGGGTCCGCAATGAGCAGGTCCGTCTTCGATCCTCTCCCCGACGAGGGCGGGTGGGGGACGGCGCTGCTGATCGACGGGAACATCGGCATCGGCGGTGACCCCCGACGGTTGCTCCGCCGCGTCCGGGCCCTCGTGCACCGGGAAGGCATCCTCCTGGTGGAGGTCGCCGCCACTGATGTGGACGAGCGCCGCCGCGTCCGTATCCATGCCGGGCAATGGCCCGTAAGTACCGTCTTCCCATGGGCCGTGGTCGGCGCCGCGGCGCTGAACCGCCAGGCAGCGTCGGAGGGATGGACCGAGGCCGAGCGGTGGACCAGTACTGGGGGCCGTCACTTCGTCGCGCTGCGGGCCTGCCGCTGAGCCCGGCTCCGGCCCCATGTCCGTACGATCAGGACCATGGCCGAGGCGGCGAACAGCGCGGCGGTGATCAGCAGCCACCGGGCCAGGAAGCCGTCCGCCGGGAGGGCGGTCGCGGCGGTGTAGTGCCCGACCTGTTCCAGGATCAGCGGCCACCAGACCAGCAGCAGGACACCGGAGACGAACCCGGGAACGCGGACGTAGTTGACGCTCACCGGTGGCGTGGACCGGCCGTCGTCCGGGCCCCGGGTGAACAGGGCCTGTGCCGCCCGATCGGTGAGCGAGTACAGGGGGAGCAGTACGAGGTCGTGGAGGAGGGCCGCGCCGACGAACCACATGGCCACGCCGACGGTGTCGCCCTCGAACAGGCGCAGTCCGGCGTAGAGGGCGAGGGCGAAGGAGGCCAGGACGAGGAGCAGGTGCAGCGGGGAGGCGCCGTAGCGGCGGCGGAAGGCCGTCGGAGCGCTCATGCCGGCTCTCCGAACGTCAGGCGGGTGACCCATTTGGTGTTGTGCACTCCGGGTGCCCCGGGGACGATGATCCGCGCTGGATAGCCGTGGTCGGCGGAGAGGGTCGCCCCGTTGACCCGGAGGGCCAGGAGCGAGCGGCTGTCGCGGACCTGGTTGTCGCGCAGCACGGCCGAACGGAAGGAGCCGCCGCGCTGTACCGACTCCACCAGTACCTCGGGCGTGCGCACGCCGAGCCCTACGAGGGCGGCCAGTTCGGTGAGCCGGACCCCGCTCCACTGCTGGTCGGTGGTGGACCAGCCTTCCACGCAGGCGATGGGCAGGGCAGCCTCGTGCTGCGTCATCGCCAGCAGCTGCCGGTAGGTGATATCGACCTGCCGTCCGGGGCCGCGTACCGTCAGCCGCCAGGCGGGACCGATGTCGCTGGGCCGGATGCCGACCGAGGCGGCGGTCTTGTTGATCTGGAAGCCGTTCGGGCCCGAGCCGGGGTTCCGGCCGTGCGGTGCCAGCAGCGCGGTCTGCCGCCACCACCCGCCGATGCTCTGCCCCGCTGTGACCACCAGCAGCGCCACCGACCCGAGCCCGACCATGGCCAGGGCGCCCCGGCGGGAGATGGTCGGCGCCGCGGGGCTTGGCGCGACCAGCCCGACCGCTTCCTCGCTACCCGCCGCAGGCTCCCCGCGTCGTGACCGTACGGCCCGCAGGGCCCTGGGCAGCCGGAAGGCCACGTGGACGACGAAGGCGCCGATGAACACCCAGGCTCCGTAGAAGTGCAGGGTGTAGAAGGAGCCGGGGAAGATGTAGTGGAGCTGTACGTTGAGGATGCCGGTGACGAATTCGAAGCCGGCGCCGCCGACCAGGAGGAGCAGGGACAGGCGGTCGACGGCGTGGCTCACCGAGCGGATCGGGGGCCACTCGAACAGCTTTGGAATGACCGACCACAGCTTCGCCAGCAGCACGGGCACCAGCACGACCCCGAGCGTCACGTGGACGCCCTGGGTCAGCCGGTAGAGCCAGTACGGTGACGTCGGCCAGGAGAACAGGTAGAAGCCGAGCCACCCCTTGTCCGGAGTCTGATCGTTGACCGCAGCCAGATCCGGGTTGTAAGCGGCGTACGACAGCAGGCCCGTCACGAACAGCACCGTGATTCCGAACAGCAGGACGAGCCCGAACACCGCGGTCAGCCGCGGGCCGCGGAGAGGGCTGCGCCAGAACTCCGGCCGCGCCGGCCCCGGGGGAGGCCCCGCAGACCCTGCGGACTTCACGAGCGCACGCAACCGTGCCACCGGCCCGGGCCTCGTCACCTCGGCGGCAGCAGACTTCCCGGGCGTGGCGGCCCTCCCCGTCCGGTCATCGTCCGACGCGCCGTCGGCGCTCCCGGACGCGTGACCACGCGGGCGCCGTGGGGTGCCGCCCGGCGGCTGCCCGCTGCCGCTCTCACCCATAAGGAATCCTCCGCCCACAGCGTTGCCGAGCCCACCGGACAGCCACTCTCACCGAGAACATCCAGATCAGAGCCGTACAGCACGCGTGACACGGCCAGATACGCCCTCCTGGGCCTGACGAGGGAACCTGTTGACAGGTCATAGGAAGCGACAGCAGAGGCGCCTGACAGGTGGGGACTTTGACCGGTCTTACGAGGCGAGGCCGACGTCGAGGATCTTGGCTGCTTTGCCGATGGAGCCTGGCATGAGGTGACGGTAGATCTTGAAGGTGATGTCGAGGCTCTTGTGGCCCATCCACTCGGCTACGTCCGTGATGGGGATGCCGTTGGTGAGGCAGTTCGAGGCGAAGAAGTGGCGGAGGCTGTAGATCACCATGCCGTCGGGGATGTTGACCTCGTCGGCTCGTTTGATGCGCTGCCACTGGTTCTGGAGGTAGTAGACGAGGTACGGCTTGGTGGGGTCCTGGGGGTGGCGGAGGAGGTAGCCGTCGACCGTGCCGTGCTTGTCGGCGTACCACTCGATGGTCTCGCGGATGCGGGCCGGGAGGGGGACGTCGCGGTAGTCGGTGGGCTTGCGGTGCTTGAGGCGACCGTACGTCTTGGTGGTCTGGTTGACCTGTTCGGTGATGCGGTAGACGTCGTCGGCGACGAGGTTGTTGAGGTTGACGGCGAAGGCCGCGCCGTTGCGCATGCCGCAGCCGCTCATCAGGTCGGCGATCAGCAGGAACCGGTCGTCACCGGCGGTGCGTATGTCGCGGAGCTGGGCGGGGGAGGGGATGACCGCACGTTCCGGGTCGTACTGCGGGGGCTCCACGCCCAAGACCGGGACCGGGGTGCTTGGGCGGCCGGCCGCCCTTGGGGTGGGCCAGGGCGAACTCTTCGCGGGAAGGGCCGGCCGCCGCATTACCCGGTCCGGACGCATCCGTCCGACTCCCTCGGTCGGATACGCCCTCACCGAGCCGCTCCGCCGCGCTGTCCGGGCCATGCCCGCCCCCCTCTGGCACCCCGCCCTGAACCAGGACGGGACAGTGCGTGCCGGGGCCGAGGTCGCCGAGCTGGCCGGCATGATCGACATGGACGGCTATCCGGCCGGCACCTGCATCATCGTGCGCCGGGAGCGGCCGCACCCCGGAGCCCAATTGTCCCTGTTCGACCAGGGCGAGGGCCTGCGGCGTCAGGTGTTCCTCACCGGTACCCCTTCCCCCGGTGGCGGATCCGCCCAGTTCCCGGAGGTCCGTCACCGCGGCCATGCACGCGTCGAGGACCACATCCGGTGCGGCAAGACCACCGGCTTCGGCCGCTTCCCCTCCCGCGACTTCAACATCAATGCCGCCTGGCTCGAACTCAGCCTTGCGGCGATCGACCTGCTGGCCTGGACGCGCGTCCTGCTGCTGGACTGTGAACTCGCTTCTGCCGAGCCGAAGAAGCTCCGCTACAGGCTGCTGTACGTCGCCGCACGCCTCACCCGCGGCGGTCGGCGTCTGCGCTTGCGGATGTCGGCGACCTGGCCCTGGAGCCACGAACTCGCCACGGCAACCCGCAAAAGCACTCAGGCCAAATGGACGAAATGGACCTGACCGTCCCTGCCGGGCACGAACCCGCAAACCCTGCCCGGCCTCCCCGCTGAGCTTCAACACCGGCCATGATTTTCAATCCGGCCGCCTCTTCCAGACTCGAAATCTTGGGGGCGCCCGCACTTTTTGGCGCTTCTAGGCTGATGTTCTAGTCAGGAGGTGGCCAGTGAGATGTCGTAGAAGTGTATGTCTGTCTCGATGAGCGCCCCTTCAAAGTTGCCGTCGTACGCTTCGAGGAAGAAGCCGGTGATGGGGTCGAATGCTCCTGGTAGGACGGCTTCACCGAAGGTGCCGTGCTTGCGGCACAACGCGGATAGCGGCTGGAGTTCTTTGTCGATCACCTCCGCTGCGGCGTGGCGCAGCAAGCTGCCACGACGCATCTGTGGCAGATGGTTCAGCCAGTTCAGCTGGTTTTCACGGATGGCGTCGATGTCCTGATGCATCAAGTCGGGTTCGACATCGGCGTAAATTGTGGGAAGCAGCATCGAGCCGTCCTCTGCTGGGGCGTCGGCACCGTCCGTCCTTGGGACGGCGCGGTCCGGAAGCTGATCTGACGTCTCCACTCTGTCCCACCGCAGATCACCGAAGTTCGAGAGCCCCCACAGCACTTCGACTGGCGCATGGTAGTAGGGAAGTGACTTGACGTAGGAAGCCGCCTGCTCCGCCACCGGCATGGCCGCCAGCCGTTGCGCGTGATACCAAGCGCGGAAGTGGAACTGCTTTGGGGCGTCCTTGGGCTCCGCTCTGTAATTCGGGTCCAGCGACTCACGCAGACGGTTGGCAATGAAATGCTCGAAGCTTGCGTCGGGGGCGTCTTCCCTCTTCAGGCATTCGACGTGGAGCTCGTAGTCTCCGCGCCCTCGAACGGGCGCAGCGTTGCGGAAGGCCTGGACCTCAGGATCGGGGTGAATGAAGCTTCTCCAGTCGCTGTACATCCGCCACGGAGCAGGGAGTGTCACCGCCTCGAAGTCCTTGTTCATAAACGCCTTGCCATCCAGCACACGTAGCACGCTCATTACACCTTTCGAAGATCGACTACCCGTGAGTCTATGCACAGGGGCACGGCCGTCAGCCCGTAATCCTTATCCCATCCCACTGGCCGGAGGGAGAGGCTGCCTGCTGCTTCGCAGTTGGCAGGGGAGCCTCGCGTGACCGCCTGAGGGTTAGCTTTGCGAGAAGCTAGCATATTTCGTTCTGCAGTCCATAGATATTCGATACTCATTCTCTTTTCCTTTCGGCACTTCGGCACTTTTCTTGCCTCGATCATTTACGTGCGCACGCCGGCGTGAGGGGTTCGGCTGGCTGGGGTATCCGGTTCCTGACGGCTCGTTCCGTGGGCTGATTGCCGTGGGTCAGGCCGGTGGGCCGAGTGCACTTCCGCAGAGTGTGAGGGTGAGAGCGGTCAGTAGTGTCACCCCGGGCCTCATGCGGTTCATGAGCTGCCGATATCTCATGGATGTTCCCTTCCTTGATCGGGTGGGACGCCTCCTCCGCCAACCGGTCGGCAGCGTGACGACGACAGACAGGTGCACGCGCCATTGATGGTTCGGGGAAGGCGTTCGAGACGTTGGGAGTCCCGCCGTTGCTGCGGTAGGGCGGTGTCTCCCTTGCCTGGTGGTGAAGACTTCCACCCCGTCCGAGGGCCCGGACAGAGCAGCTCCTGCTTCCTTCCGCAGGACGACCTGGCTCATGTCGTGCCGCTTGTGTTTCCCCGAGTAGTAGGGCGCGTCCGTGGCGATCCTGTCGATCGCCAGCAGCGTGCCGTCCAGAATCACGACGCCTTCGTCCGGGCCGTCTCCATCGCCTCCGCCAGGGACGGTGCGAGAGCGGCCAGCACCTCGATCGCTTCGCGTATATACCGGTAGACGGTCGCAATGCCGATACCGAACCCCGCGGCGAGCTGGGCGTAGGCGTCATCGCACCGCAGACGGGCCAGGGCCGGAAAGTCCTGGCGGCCGGCCGACCGCCGCCGCCACCGCGTACCGATGTCCCGCCGCCTCACGGTGAGCTGTCCGGCCAGGTGCCTCAGTGTGCGGCTGGACAGATCGATCGACGACGGGTGGACAAGCGCGGAAGCTCCTGGCAGCACGGGTGATCTTGGTCGAGAACCCATCTACCAGGAGCTTCGTCGTTACGTACAGCCCTCAACCCCCAACACCCCAACATCGCGGTCAGGTTGGAAAGGGCTCAATGCCGCGAGCCGGGTGAGTAACAGACACTCATGCGCCTCGACATGGCCAACGGGTTGACTGGCTGCAGCGGCCGACCACCCGGCTGCCGCTACGGCGGGATGCAGGCTCCCCAGCGCGCACACCGGGCACCTCGCTACGACGTCGGCAAAACTGCCAATCGCCCCGAGGCCCTCAAGGCCATCGGCAAGCCCGGAAGATCTTGGCAGATAAAGAACAAGCTAAGTGCCTGTTCCTGAACCCAATGCACAAGGCAGGGCCTGGATCCGACACGAGAATGACGCCATGGAATGCACCGGGGCGCCATGCTATAACCTTGAAAATTAGCCTGTGGGGCTAATCCGTTCGAACCCCCGATGAATCCCCCTAGCGCTCTCAGTCGATCAGCCCTGCTATCACCCTTTCAGATTACTTCCCTTTAAAATAGAGGCGACCGGGAAGGGGTGTCGTGGTGACGATTTCCCTAGGCGATGCGGTGGATCGATATTTTGAGGCGACCGGCGTGGATAGCCTTAAGAAGAGTGTACTGGTCAGGCTCGTCAAGCAGTTCCCTGACTCCGAGTTCGGCGAGCTGACTACGCGCCATGTAGTGCATTTCCTCTACAGTACCAACGGAATTGCTGTAGGTAAGCGCGCCTCCACTTCGGCAAGCTATAGATCTTGCCTCAAGGGATTTCTTTCTTACGGATTCCGCATGAAGTGGTCCACGGTCCCGGTGGTCGTTATACGGCCGTTGGGTCCGTCAGACGATCTACTGAGGCTGAAAATGGGGCTCTATTGAGAGCTGCACCGAAAGGCAAACCCTGGGGCATGTTGCCATGCACCCTTGGCGGCCCATCTTGGGCCTGTGTGGTGTCGTGATCAGTTCCTGGGGTGTGTCCCCTTCGTGGGGTGGAACCCGGTAGGACTGTGGTCGTGACGCGCAGGCAATTCACCCATGCCCAGTGGAAGTTCATCGATCCGTATCTGCCGGTCGGTAGGTACGGCCCGTACCCGGAGCGGTTGCGGGAGCAGTTCGAGGGTGTGATCTGGCGGTTACGGTCCAGTGCTCAGTGGCGGGAGATGCCTGCCAAGTTCGGCTCCTGGGCCACCGTCTACGGACGCTTCCGCGTCTGGCGGGACGCCGGTGTCTTCACCTCCCTGCTGGGAAGGCCTGATCGCCGAAGGTGCCCGCGTGGGAAGCGGGCAGGCCGTCGCCGCCGATGGGGCTCGGGAGTGCAGAGGGCCCCGGCCCGCATCGCCGCACCCCTCGCCCCTTGGGCCGGCGCCGCCCTCGCCGGCCTCCTCGGCGGATATCCGACCCTCTTCGCCGTCCTGGCAGCCCTCTCGGGCGCCTCCGTCCTCCTCGCCCTGGGCACTGCGCCGAAGTCCGTCGCGGAACGCCCAGGGCTCACGCCTTAGGCACGTCGTCAGCGGGGCCGACGCTTGCGAGGAACGGGGCCGGGACGGCATCAGTTCGCCGCCGCCCGCGGGCAGGTCACCAGGCGACATGGCGGTAGTCCTTGAGCAGGACGCCGTGGATGGGACTGCCGGCCTGCCCCTGCACGATGGGGTGGTAGATGCGCGCGGCCCCGTCGATGATGTCCAGGGGCGGACGCCACCCGGTGGCCGCGTGCCGCTCCCGGGCGGGCAGTGGCTTCTCGTCGGTGACCCAGCCGGTGTCCACGCTGCAGGTGTGGATGCCCCGGCGGGCCAGATCCGTCGCACTGGTGCGGGTGAGCATGTTGAGCGCGGCCTTGGCCATGTTGGTGTGCGGGTGACCGCTGGTCTTGTTGCGGGCGGCGAACTGGCCCTCGACGGCGGAGACGTTGATCAGGTAGCGGCTCGGGTGCGGCGACGCCTCCAGCAGGGGCAGCAGGCGGTCGGCGAGGAGGAACGGTGCGACGGCGTTGACCAGCTGGACTTCGAGGAGTTCGGCCGGTTCGACCTGGCCGAGCCGCAGGGTCCAGGAGTTGCTGTCGCCCGTCTCCTGCAGGAGTCCCGCCTCGTCGGTGCGCTCCTGTGTGTCCGGGTCCACGGCGAGGGCGCCTTCGGTCACACTGCGGAAGCCGATCAGGGCACCGGACACCCGGGGAAGCGCGGCGAGTTCCGCCGTCAGAGGGAATGCCGCGGCGTTCGATCCCGGAACGGTGAATCCCGGGGCGGTCCAGATCTCCGGCGCGGCGGAGGGCTGGGCCCTCCCGACGGCGGCGGCCTCTGCCGCTGCCAACGCACGGTACGCGCGGGGGGACCGATGCAGTGTCTGGGCCGCGTTGTTGACCAGGATGTCCAGGGGTGCTGCCTGGCCGAGCAGGTGGTCGGTGAGGGCGAGTACCTGTCTGGGGTCGCGCAGGTCCAGCGCGACGATCCGCAGCCGGTGCCACCAGTCGGCGGCACCCGGCGCCGCGGCGAAGCGGCCGGCCGCGTCCTGCGGGAAGCGGGTCGTGACGGTGAGTTCGGCTCCGTCGCGCAGCAGCATCAGGGCCAGGTGGAAGCCGATCTTGACCCGGCCGCCGGTCAGCAGCGCACGTCGGCCGGTGAGATCGGTCCGCGCGGTGCGCCGGGTGAGGTTCTCCTCCGCGCAGCCGGGGCACAGCTGGCCGTAGAAGTGGTGGACCTGCCGGTAGTGGTTCTTGCAGACGTAGCAGCGTTGTGGGCGGTTGAGCAGTCTGGGCGGCCCGTCGCCGTCCGCTGCGCCGCCCGGCGGCCGCCGGGTCACCGCTCCGGGACGGCTGTGTTCCTGGACGTACTCGTGCACGGACAGGCCCGATCGGTGCGGGGCCTCGGCCGGCAGTGCTGCATCCATGATCCGGTCGGGCGCTCCGGTCTCGGTGGTGGCCAGCAACTCCGCGTCGGCCGACGCCCGGACGGCCCGCCTCGCGGCACGCCGACGGCGCCGCCCGTCCCGGACGAGGTCGCTGGCCGCCTGTTCCAGCAGACGGCGCCGCTCGTCCTCCAGCGGCAGCCTGCATGCCTGGTCCAGCAGGTCCAGGCCGGCTCGTATCGCTTCGTTCTCCATGGGTTACCCCTCCGTGTGGTGTGTCGTCGCCGGCTGCCCGGCCGCCGGGCGCCGGCGACAACGGGCGGGGCCTCTCGGGCCGTTCAGCAGCGGAATCAGATGGTCTGGAAGCGTCCGCCGGTGTGCATCAGGACCGGGGTGCCGGGAGGGCGCCGAGGGCCGCGCGGAGCGACTCTTCGTACTGAGGGCGGGGAAAGGCCAGGACGCCGAGGGAGTCGTGGTTCCAGTCCCGGGAATTGTTGCGGAAGCCCGACCACGTCACGGTGGTGTCCGTGACCGTGATGTGCGCCGTCAACGCCCAGCAGTCGTCAATTCCGCACGTGCACGACAACAGCAGCATCTCTCCCCGCCCGGTGTCGTGGGGCACGCGGTCGGGTTCGCCGCCGAGCAGGTGCCGGACGGACAGGGGAGCCGGATATGTGTACGCGCCGGCGAGCAGCGGAGAGGGGTCCGGTGCGAACTCGGCGACTCGCTCCTCCTGTTCTGCCAGCGCATCGGGAAGCTCCGCTCTCTGTACCAGTTCCAGGAACGGAACCTCATCCACCAGGAATTCCAACACAAAGGGCGTTTCGCCCCGACCTTGCCCCCCGCTGGAGTGGGGAGCCACACGAAACTCGATCGAATGCATGCCGGTCACAGTAGCCGGTGATCGAATCCGGCGTGCGGCGTGCGGCGTGCGCAAGCGGTCCGCCGAGTTGAGTACCGGCTACTCATGCAGACCACCCGGCAGCCGTGGTCACCTGCGGCAGGGCATCGATTCGTCCCGGACGTGGAAGACTAGGCAGCAGGGGGAAACAGCTCATGCAGGAAATGCCCGCCGAAGCGGGGCACACCCGACTGGTCCAGGTCCATTTCGACGACCTGGATCCGCTGGGAATGGTGCACAACTCGCGCCATGCACTCTTCGTCGAACGAGCCATCACGGCCTATTGGCAAGAACAGGGTTGGAGCATGGATCGCGATCGGTCGCGATATCGCGACATCCATCTAGTCGTGCGTGAATTCCTCGTCACATACAGAGAGCCGATACGGGGCGCGGGAGAAATCTGCGTGCAGTTCCGGATATCGCGGCTCGGCCGCACCAGCGTTGTGTACGAGTTCCAGGTAAGATCCGCAGACGGCCGTTGTGTTCATGCTCACGGCCGCCGGGTGCAGGTCCGTGTGGACCCGGAATCGCTGCAGCCCCTCGCCTTCAGCGACGAGCTGCGGGAAACCGCGCGTGATCTCTTGTAGGGACCGGCCCGGTCCGGCTCCTCCACGACGACGAAGTGAGCGAGATGGCGACGATCGCGGTGTCCGCCCACGTGGACATCACCGGGACGAGCGCGCCGTTGATCAGAGAGGCGTCGCTCGCGCTGCTCGCCCGCCACCCGGCCTCGGAGTTGACCGGGATCTCCTGTCCGGCCGAGCGGGCTGACGCCCTGTTCGCGGAATCCGTCCTCGCCGTGGGCGGGCAGCTGCCGCTGGTGTTGGTGCCGTCCTCGGACTACCGTGCCCGATCGTGGATCCGGGTTACGCCGAGGAGTTCGACCGCCCGTGCCCGGCGACGGAGTCGGCCACAGGCCCCGGCCGGGCCGTAAGTCGGTTGCGACCGCAGGCTGGCCCCTGCCACGGTGCGGGTCCCATCCCTGCCACGAGGTTCGTATGACCATCTACTTCTACGGTGCCGAGGAAGTCCCCTACGGCTGCTTCTCCAATTTTTCCGCACACGGCGTGGACCTCGACGGACACTGGTGGCCGACCACGGAACACTACTTCCAGGCACAGAAGTTCACCGGTACCCGCCACGCCGAATTCATCCGCCGGGCCCGCACCCCGCTGCGCGCGGCGGAGCTCGGCCGTGACCGGTCGAAGCCGATGCGGCGGGACTGGGAGCGGGTGAAGGACGACGTGATGCGCCGTGCCGTGGCGGCCAAGTTCCGCACGCACGCCGATATCGGCGCGATCCTGCTGGCCACGGGAGACGAAGACATCGTCGAGGACACGGCCTCCGACCACTACTGGGGACGCGGCCGGACGAGGACCGGAAAGAACATGCTCGGCCGGATCCTGATGCGCACGCGCAGCCGGCTCCATGCCGAACACGGCGCATCGGGCGACGGGCGCGCTCGCCGGGCCCCCGTCATCCAGCCGTGAACCGCTCGTACAGATCCTGCCCGAAGCGCGTCCGGTACACGCCGTGGACGAGGGTGCCCGGGCACCGGTAGCCGGTGTGCTCCGGGCGGAGGACCTGCGCGTCCCACTGCGTCACCTCCCACATGAGGGGTGAAGGGCGCCCCAGGTAAGCCTGTGCAGCATCCGGCAGTTCCCAGGCCCCCTCGACCGTCGAACGCCAGAACACGCGCCCCTGACCGACCACCCACATACAGAGGTCCTCGGTGCTGTCCTCGGACCAGACCTCTCCGTCGACCGTCACACCTTCCGAGAAGTCGATCAGAGACTCGGCGGCCTCCAGGTACGCCAGCGCGTAACCCTCCAGAACGCCTCTCGGCTGTGACTCCAGCCATGACTCCAGAGCGGACAGGCTGGGCCTGGCCGTGTCCAGAACCTCCCAGAACCAGCCGGGAACATCCTCCGTTTCCATCAACTCCGCCTCTGAAGGCCTACGTTGCGCGCCGTTTTCGTGACGGGTGTGGACGCGCAGGCCCTCGCAGACGGTGGGCGCGGGGATTACAGGCTTTCGAGCCATGCGCGTGCCTCCGCCTCCCGGCCGGTCATGCGCAGAAGGACCCCGTAATTATGCCTCCCGTTGGGATCCCCGTCGTGGGCCGCCTGCCTCAGCCACGGTTCGGCGCCGGCAAGGTCACCCCGCTTGGCGAGCAGAATGCCCAGATTGGTGGCGGCGCTCGCGTACCCGGAATCCGCAGCGTGGCGGTACCAGCGCTCGGCCTCCGCAACGTCCGAGTCTGCGAGAGAGATCGCCAGGTTGTACGCGGCACGGGAATTGCCGGCCTCGGCGGCGCGGCGCCACCAGGACATCTCGGTACCGGGGTCGCCATGGAGGCCGTGGTGGACGGCAAGGTTGCACATGGCGCGCGCGTCGCCGCCGTCCGCGGCGCGTTGGTACCAGGCGAGTGCGGCTTGCGTGTCGCCCTGGTCGGCGTGGAGGACCGCGAGTCCGAACGCCGCTTCTGCATCGCCCTCTTCGGCAGCGCGCCGGTACCAGGGCCAGGCGTCCCCGGGGTCGCCATGACTGACTATCGTATCGGCCAGGGCCGCCATGGCCCGGACGTGGCCGGCCTCGGCGGCTCGGCGCCACCATGACTCGGCCTCGGCGCAGTTGTCCCGGTGGCGGAAGAGCAGGAGGCCCAGGTTGTACATCCCGCTCGGATGGCCGCTGCAATCTTTATCGCGGTCGGGCTGGGATTTCTGGCATCAGCGATTGGGCGCGGCGAAATACTCAATTCGCTCGTGGGGGCGATATTGGTCGCCGTCGGACTGCTCTCCACGCTTCTCATTGCTCACGCCTCCCCTTTCTCCCTGCGCGGGATGTACGGGGATTGGGGGCTAGGGATTGGCCCCGACCAGGAGCTGAGGGAGCGTCACACCAGGCTGTGTCGCATCACCGATCTCGATGAACGCCTCCTTCCCCTGCTGGAAGATGCTGCGCACGAGTTCTCGCTGGGGGACCTCCGCACTGCGGCAAGACTGTGTTGCGAAACGCGGTATTCGGATAATGGCATATTGCGGCGTGGTGCATACGTTGGATCGCCGCCCGTGATTCAGGCATGCATTCTCACCGAGAAGCTGGTCATCATTCTGACAGTACTCGGTGAAGGGAGCGGGTATGCCTACGCGGGGCGGCTTCAGCAGACAACGTTGAGCAAGTCGTACGGCCAGAAGGGTAGTTTTCAAGAGGACGGACCGTATATCCATTCGGCGTGGCTGGGTTCCTCCGAGGCGTCGGGCCACCAGTTCCCCCTCGACGACACTGCTGCCAGCAAGGAATTCATGGAAGAGTTCCATAAAATGCTCACCGCGGCCCGGCACACCTGACGGGGCCCTCGCGGCTCGTGCGGCTCGCACGCCGGCCCCAGCGGGCCGACGGGGCGGCCCCGCTTCTCGTTCGCGTCCGCCAAGGCGTGTCCACAAAGTGGGTTGGTCGTGGGTCCGATCGTGGTGCGTCGTACTGAGTTGACTGGCGAGTCGTGGGCGGTGATCGGGCCGCTGCCGGCCGCGTCGACTGGTCGGTCATGTACGTCGACTCCACCACCCTGCGCTCCCACCAGCACACGACGGGGACCGAAAAGGAAGCCCCTGGCCGGACAGGGCGATCGGCCGGTCCCGCGGCGGGCAGACCACGAAGATCCGCCTGGCTCATGAAGATCCGCGCCTATCTCCGCCGCAACGTCCGTCGTCGAACGCTGCTTCAACCGCCTCAAGCCGAACAGATTCCTGGCCACCCGCGACGACAGCTGAAACACCGCAGCGATACGAGCCTTGTTCGCAGACCGTTCCGAAAGGCGCCGGTCTCCGAGCCCGTTCTTCCTGACACGACCGGCACAAGCATTGGCCCACATCGCAAGCCCCCTCACGAGGAGAGTCATGAGCGCACACGGCAACGTCGACCTGGGCCACACCGCCGCGGGATGGCTGGGCACATCGATAGCCGTGGCGGGCTTCGCCACGGTCGGTGTGTCGATGGTCGCTGTCTCGGTTGCAGGAATCATCCTCGGGGTCGCCGTCGTATCCCTGGCTGCGGTCGTCACCTGGATCCTGCATCTTGCGGGCTGGGGCAAGCCGAGCGGCCCCCGACCTGCCGACCAATGGGACTGGAAGGTGCGAGATCTGTCCGCCGAAGGCGGGCACGTCAACTGCCTGGGGTGCCGGATGGCTGGCAGGCGTGGCCCCGTTACCACACCCTCGGGGGCTCAGCCGCCACTCACCTCAGCCGTGGTAATCGGCCCGGACGGCCTGTGAGGCCCGGGCCGGGGGCGTGCCGCCCTCGGCCCTCGTCAGCACGTCGCGCTGTAGTCTCTGCGTGTTCGTCTTGCCATCGCCAGGCCGAGCGTTCAGTTCGCCCGTCTTCGGGTCCGCGGCCTCGATGATGCATGAGCCAGCCGAACGTCCTCTCCACTACCCAGCGGCGGCGGGGGATGACCTTGAAGCCCTTCTGGCCGGGGTCGCGGTGGACGACTTCGACATCGATTCCGAGACGGGCACCGTGATCGATTGCCTTGGCGCGGTAGCCGGTGTCCGCCCATTCCTTGGTCAGTGTCGACGCCGATCCTTCTGCCAGGCGGCGAAGCAGCCGTAGATCGTCTCCCACGGTGCGAAATGGTGTGGCAGGTACTGCACGTGAATGCGTGGTGTCGGTCAGCTTCGGGGTCAGCTGCCCGTGATCAGGCCGGTGCCGGCGAGGCATCCGTCAACCAGGTACGGCCGGTACTGGATCTCCTTGAGGCTTCGCTTCACGGCAGTTGCCAGCTGGTCGAGGTTCGCGGCCGCAAGGTTGCCGATGGTTCGTTTGAGTAGCGCCCAGATGCCTTCCTGCGGGTTGAGGCCTGGTGCGTAGGCGGGCAGCTGGAAGACGGCCAGCCAGTCCGCGTTTGCTTCGATGAACGCTCTCATCTGCGACATCAGGTGAGCGCGCAGGTTGTCCCAGACCAGCATGATCGGGCCGCCGAGCTGGCCGCGGCGCCCTTACCCGCGGCCAGACCTCCTTCTTCCACAACTCGACAGCCGCATCCTCGCGCTCGATCGCTCAGCGGGCCGGCTGCTGCCACGACCAGCCGTGGGGCTTCAGCAGCCGCCACGTGCCCTGCACCATGTACGAAACGCAGAAGAGCCGGCCTGCGAGCGTCTTCACCCGAGCCAGCGTCCACCGCTGGTCAGCCCAGCCGTGGGCGAGCGGTCTGCGCTCCAACCCACGTTCCAGACTGGCTATTTGCGAATCGCTCAGCCTCGGGCGTCCCGGGGAACCCTTAGATCGCGCACCGGCCGCTCCGGCCTCCCGCCATCGCCTGGGCGGTGGGCGCCGGCGCGGCGGAGCCGCAGCCGCAGCAAGCCCGAGGAGATCGCCCATTTCCTCGCTTACGCCCTGCTGGAGACCGAGATGGCCGAGATGGTGCGGATCACCGGATTTGAGTAGCAATTACTCACTGCGGGCGTGGGGCGGTGAGCGTATTCCTGAAGTAGGGCGCTGCTCGCGCCGCCCTTGCCTGCATGGCTCACAAAATAGGGGGAGCATTATGACGGTCCATCAATTGCAGCCGGGGGAGCTCGGAAGGTCCAGGAGCAGGCTCAAGGCGAAAGCGGCCGCAAGCATCGTTGCGGCCAGCGTCTCTGCGACGTCGATGCTGAGCGCCGGCCCCGCATCCGCCGATGACGCGCGTTTGTGCATGGCTTCCGGAACGATCACCGCAAGTTCTCTCGCTTCGGTCGAAGAAGGGGTTACCCTGCGCTGGTATATCGAAGATCCTTGCGGATTGCCGAAAGACATACTTCTGAACGGGATACCCGTCGGATCTTCGGCCGCCGCGGTGGCGGATGGGGAAGTGGCACGCACCCCTTCAGGGGCCTCGCGCTACACCCTGACAGTGCGTAGGCATAATCCGGACGGTACTACCTCTTCGATCACCATCGGCAGCTCTCCGACGATCGTGGTAGGCAACATCCGTGAGTACCGCCGGACCCCGGACGGACGGGTTGTATCCGACCACCCGGTTGGCGTATCAGAGGAACGAAGGGCCGCACGTCAGACTGCACAGCGAGTCTTGCGGCAGATCAAAGAACCGTATGCCAGCCGACTGATGGGCAAGTCGATCGGCATCAGTATCATTCCCACGGGTGCCAGACTGACAGAACTCCCCTACTGGAACTCCCTCGCCGGACTCCCGACCGCGGACGGCCGGCCGGGCGGATACGATGCGGTGCGCGGGGTGGCGGACACGGCCCAACCGAAGATCGCCGTGGGGGCCGAGACTCTGGGGGCTGGTGATATCGGTGATCCCACCAGTCCCGGTTATGCGCTCACCCACGAGCTGGGGCACTTGGTGCTGATGCACACGGCGGGTCCGGAGGATATGCGGGTCCTCGCCGATACGGCCCGCCGGACACAAATCAGGGCCGGTGGCCCATTCGTCGGAGATGACAGCTACACAAAGTTCAACGTCGACGAGTACTGGGCGGAAGGCACCGCCGCACATTTCACCGTTTTCGCAAAGCGGTCCTTGTCGGCCGAGTACTCACAGGCGTGGCTCAAAACGAACGACCGCAACCTGTGGCAACTCATCTGCAATGTCTACAGGGGATGTGCTCCCGCATGAGAGATACACCGAATCTCCGCTGGAGTGAGGACCATGCCAAGTGGCCTGATCCAATGGGAGCTTGAGGTAAGGCGGTGACGGCGGCGTAGGTGGATATCCAGGCGGCTTCGGCACATACGACGTCAGCACACCGGTGTCTTTTCGCCGTGTAAGCGGGGAGCGCCCGACACGCAGCCTCCGGACTCGCCAAGCAAGCAGCTTCGGTTGGGCCCGCCCGTCCCGCAGGGGATGGTCGCAGAGGAGGGGCCCGCCCCGGGTCTCGCGCTGGACATGGTTCATGGAAGCAGTCGGTCGGCCAGCTCTTTGCGTGTGCTGATGCCGAGCTTGTGGTAGATGCGTTGCAGGTGATTGTCGACGGTACGAATGGATATGGTCAGTGCAGCGGCGATGTCCTTGCTGAGCATGCCCCGGGAGGCGAGCAGCGCGATTTCGCGCTCTCTCCCGGTGAGCCGTACGACAGCCTCACGGGCCATGAGAGCAGGGGTTCTGGCTCCCTCGCAGCGGGCCGTGAGATCCTCGGCGCGGACGGCGGCGGCGTTGGCCGGGCGGGTCTGCCCGGCCGCCCTCAGGATGGAGGCAGCGGTGCTCGCCGCCTCAGCCGCCAGCAGGTCCGCTCCCATGGCCTCCAGCGCGTCCGCGGCGCCGAGCAGCCCGTCGGGGTCGTGCGCGGCCCATGCGACGGCCAGATCCGCGCGGGCCCGGTGGAAACGCCCGGTGCACTCCGCCGCGATCTCCGTCAGCCGCCGGGCGGCCTCCCCGGCTTCCCCGAGCCGGACGAGATCGGTCAGCAGAATCGCTTCGGACGCTGTTTCCCCGCGCTCGAACGCCTCCCGGGCGGCCGCTGTCAGAACTGCTCGTGAGCGAGTCAGCTCGCCGCGGGCGACGTACAGCCAGGCCTCTCCGAGTCTCTCTTCGGGGAAGAACCCCGCGGCGGGAAGCCGACCGCGTTCGGCCAGGGCCGCTTCCGCCGCTTCACAATCCCCCTGCAGTGCGGCGGCCGCCGCCAGGCCCGCCAGTGCCATCGACAGCACCACCGGGGTGTGCGGGCGAGACGCTCGGGCCACCTCCGCGAACCAGCGCCGCGCCTGAGCCGGGTGTCCGGCAGCCCATGCGCCACGAGCCAGATAGAAGGCCAGCAGCCGACGGTCCGCGGTCGCACTCGCATCCGTAAGGCCCGCGAAGGCCCGCTCGCCCACTTCTTGGGCCTCGGCCAAGCGACCGCTCTCCGCCAGGGCGAGGGCGAGAACCGCCCCGTGGACCACCTCGTGCGTGGCCGTGGAGTGGGTTTCGCCGGCGGCCGAGCTGAAGGCGATGGCACGTCGGATCCAGCCCTCGGCCTCCTCCCCACGCCCCGTGACCGCGAGAGCCATGGACCTGGTCATGGCGGCCCACAGCCACGTCTGGGCGTCCGGTGCATGCACGCCCTCGAGCTCGAGGTCCGCGCTCAGGGCGAGGCTGTGCCTGACCTCTCCCACGGTGAGCGCGGCGGCAGCTTCGTTGACCAGCAGGACGCGGAGACCGAGTGGGCTGGTGACGCGGCAACGGGCGGACTCGATGACGTCGAGAACCTTTGCGTAGGGTGCTCCCAGCCCCCACATGAGGTTCTGCGTCCGGACCTGCAGCGCGGACAGGACTTCCTGTTCGGTTGTGGCCATGTCGTCGGCCTGGGACAGCTCGTCCTCGGCCTGCTGGAAGTCACCGGCCTCGTACAGCGTCTTCCCCAGCAGCAACTGGGTCTGGAAGCCCCGGTGCTCCTGCGGGATCGCCCGCAGGAGACCGAGCGCGCGGGGGTACTCGCGGGCGTGCGCGGCCAGGACTGCCGCGCGGACGAGCAGAGCCGGGTTGGCCGTGCCGGTGGCCGCGAGCTTGTACGCGGCGAGGTGGACTGCGTCCTCCCGGCGACGGGCCCCGCTCTCCTTCAGCAGACGCACCTGCCGCAGCAAGGTGTCCCTGCGGCACTGGGCAGTCATGTCCGCGCGCAGCACCTCGCCGTAGAGGGGGTGGGCCAGCCGGACCGCCGAGCGTCGTTCCTCCTGGACGACGACGATCAGCCCCGACTGCTCCAACCGGCTCAGCACGTGCGGTTCGGCGTCCCTTTCCAGGTGGCTCAAGGACAGCGGCTCGCACAGAGACAGAAGATCCAGTACCTGTCGGCCGGCAAGAGGGGCGACGGAGAGCCGGGAACGGATCAGATCGGTCAGGCGCCGCGTGCCCGGCAGCCGGTCCGCGGTCATGTCCCAGATCTCGCCGTCGCAGGTCAACACTCCGGCGGTCACTGCCCCCACCACCAGTTCCCGCAGGTAGAGGGGGTTGCCGCCACTGGTCGTCAGAAGGTGGTTGACCGCGCTCCTCCCGACGGGCCCCTCCAGGACCTGTTCCAGCACCATCACGACCTGCTCACGGCCGAACCCGGCGAGGTCCACCTGTTGCACAGCGTCCCCGTGCCCGAGCGCGGCCACCGCCAGCGCCTGGCTCTCTCCCGACCGAACCGTTCCCAGCAGGAAGATCACCCCGGCGTCCATCAACTGCCGCAGCAGCATCGCCGAGGTCGCATCGAGCAAGTGGACGTCATCGACCAAGATCACCATTCGGGGCCGCGCCACGCCCGGCCGCGACAGCAGCCTGGCCACACTGGCGAACCCCGAGACCGGGTCGGACAGATCGGCACCGTCGGGCAGCAGATGGGCGATGGCGCCCAAGGGAACCGACGCCGCTGCTGCGGTGGCAACCGCCCTGCCGGCCCGGTACCCGAGCGCGACCGCACGGTCCAGGCACTCCTCGGCCAGCCGGGACTTGCCCACTCCAGCCGGCCCGAAGACCAGAAACCCGGCGCTGCGGGGTTCCGGCAAGACCTCGTCGAAATACTTCAGTTCGGCCTCGCGCCCGACCAGCGGCCAACGCTGCAGCACACTGTTTCGGTTCATTCCTCTGGCCCCCACTTGTTGGCCTCTGCCCGGTTGTGCGGACATCCGCGGTCTGCGTGACCAAGCTCGGCAACCTGAGCTGATCGAGCACTGTTCGAACTCGACTGGGCTAATGTGCCAGCCAGGAGGACACGGCCATGCGGGCTCCGGTGCTCCTCGCCGGCCTTTCCCCGTGCGGCAGTTCTCGCTTGATACCGCCGAAGAAGGGGCCGGAGGAGATATACGCGAAACGGGCCACTCGAACACGCTGCGTCACTCGTTGATTGTGGAGTGCATTCGGTTGTGGCGCCGGGAGAGCGGACGGCGTATCCGCGACTCAAGCGGATCATATCCGAACGCGGGTAAGCACAGTTCGTCGCCCCTGACGATGCTGAGATCGCGTGGGCGGCGAAGCGGACCCATGGCCGCCCGGAGTCGCTCCTCACTCTGCTGGTGTCGGTGAAGTCCAGTCCCAGGTTGGGCTATTTCCCGGTCGGAACGATGTTCCGGCGCCGGTCGTCGCCTGTGTGCACGGCGCGGCCGGCCTGCCGGGGATGTCGCGCCGGTGGCCGAGGCGCGGATGGCGAAGCGCCACCGCTCCTGGGTCCGGGCGCACCTGGGCTTGACGTACGGCCCGGTCCCGGGCCGGGGACTGCCACTGCTGCGGCCTCGTGGTGGAGTAGATCGTCCGCCCGGGCCCGGAATTGCCGGGGCGTTCTACGCCGGACCGGACGGCGGGTTCGATCAGGAGGCGGCTGCAATGCGAGTTCTGCGCCCGGACCCCCGAGAGGTGGCTCGGCCCGGCCCCGGCGGGCGGGGCTGCTGGTCGTGCCGAAGGGTGAGCGTGCAGTCCGTTCGACGTGATCAAGGAGCCCGGGCAGCGGGCGACTTGGTCCAGGTATCGGCGGCACGGCGAGGGGGTCGACCCCATGAAAACGAGAAACCGAACCGAATCTACACGGATCGAGATGAACGGCATGGCATTCGGCATTGAATTTCAAATGCGGCTCAAGTTTCCCTCCATCAATGAACTTGAGGCGTGGCGCGGGCAGGTCCTCATCGAGCAGCGAGCGCGACTTCAATCCATCCCCCTGCTCTCGGAAAAATTCGATCAGTTCGACGAGGATCTACTGACGGATCTGATCATCGAGGATGTTTCGACCCTGGAAGAGGCTTTGGGCGAACTGCGACGTGCCGGCCGTAAGATCACCGCAGAGGACATCGCAGAATGGAGGCCGGCGGTAGATGGCGAAGGAAATCCCGGCATCTATCTTCTGGAGGCCCGAAAGCTGAGGCGGGATTCGCGGGTCGATGCCCTCCTGGATCACCTACGCGCCAATCCGGCCCCGAGCCTATTGCGGGTCCACTGCGTGTCATTGCATGATCATGCCGATGTCATGATGAGCGGGGCCTTCCGCGACTATGACACATATGGCGATTACGTCCTTCCATTGATCTTCGCAGGGGCTTCCGCCAAGGAATTTTCTGGTACGGGCCATGTGTCGTTCTTCGGAGTCGAGGACATGGAGCCTGTGGCACTGTTCGTCGATTTTCATCACAGCGCTGTCGAGATCAACGAACCCGACTTCCAGGATGCGATCGCTTGGAACGTCCACGAACGTTTCGCAAGCATCGAGTTGACTGACGAAGGACTTCGGCCGACAATGCCTCGGGACTACAGTTCATAGCTCTGTCCAATTTCCGGTTGTATGCCGTGCTTGCGGCAGGCAGAGGCGAACAGCACAGACATGGACTGGCTGACTTCGAGGCGTCGTTGCAGCTCCGCTTGCTCACAGTACGAGATGTGCCGGCCCGACTTCGGCGTCATCGAGGAGCCTCCGTTTCCCACCCGGCGCCGTCACGGATCAGCGCCGGACCGGGGACGACGGCACCCGTTTCCGGCAGGACGGCCTGGAGATCTTGTTTGCGATCCACGCCTGGCTCATCTCCATCGCACGGGTCAGTTGGGCCGCCACCGCGGTTCCGCCGGCGCCGTTGCGTCTTTCCGGATTTCCGGAGGAGGCCACTGTCCCGTCGCCGAAGTCGACCTCCGCCTCGGCGCCGGGCTTGTGGGTCGGTGCTGATTACGTGGCACCGGGCTGACTTGGGGTGGCTGCCTTCCTGGTGCGGAGGCGGTTGTGCCGCTCGCGGATGTCCTGCACCTGTTTGCGGTGGCCGACGTTGGTGGCCAGCCCCTCGGCAATGGTGATGGCCTCGGTGAAGGGGTAGCAGGCGTTGGGTATGGGTCTCGCAAGCTCCAGGTTCCAAGCGATCTTGCAGATCGCGTCATGGATCCCTCCGATGACCGCGGCGCGGGTGCTTGCGCGTCCGACAAGGCCGATTGCTCGGTCGAACTGTTCGGCAACCGTATGCAGGGCGGCCAACGTGCGCAGCGCGTTTTGGGTCGGTGCGGACGGGGCGATTGCCGCCGCGACCTGCTTGCGCAGGCTGTCTAAATCGTCGGTGTCGAGGCTGTGGGTGACGAGCGCCCAGCGGGCACCCTCGGCGGGGGCGACCCGGTGGTAGCCGCGGCCGTGCTCCGGCGAGGCCAGCTCGCCGATGATGGTGCCAAGGATGGGTGCGATGTCGGTCTGCAGGTGGATGTTGCCGACCATGCGCATTGCAGCGTGACGCATGCCCAGTTCTTCCTGGCCGAGGCCGTCGAAGAGTGCGAGCAGGCACGGCTCCGACAGCAGGAGACGAAGGTCGATGCGGTAGACCTCGGACCGTGCCACCTGACGGAGCCGTCGGACAAGGGCCGGATCGTCCGTGCGGCACGCGTGGATCAGCAGAGCCGCCGTGATGCAGCGGCGGCTCTCCTCGCGCAGCTGGACGGGCTCGGTCGGCTCGTTGACGAATGCCTGCAGATCGCCGAGCAGATGGACCAAGTGGCCATTGTCACGGCCGCCAAGCCGCGCGGTCCTCGTACGCGAGTGCACGTCCACACTGCGAACAAGGGGGAATCGGCCGTGATCCGATGAGGAGCGGGTCTCCCGGATGCCGCCGGATGAGTAGTGCTTGCTCATGTGTCAAGGATCCCGCCCACGGTTGAGTCCTCCGTGGCAGCCAGCCGGTCGCGGTATGGCCGCTCTTCCCAGCTCTGAGCGCAAAGGACCCCCGTGCACGACCAGCAAGCCCCGCGCCGCGGTCGCACCCTGCTGACCGCCCCCGAAACGCGTTCCATCGACTACATCCCCGCGGACGAACGTCACGGCAAGCTCTGGCACCAGGGCCCGTTCTGGTTCTCCGGCAACTTCGTCCTGACCACTCTCGTCATCGGATTCATCGGCCCCTCGATCGGCCTCGGCCTGGGCTGGTCGGTGACGGCTGTGGTCCTCGGTGCCTGCTTCGGCACGTTCTTCATGGCGGTCCACGCCAACCAGGGCCCCCGTATGGGCCTGCCTCAGATGATCCAGTCCAGGGCCCAGTTCGGGGTCCGGGGGGCCGTCGTACCGTTCACGGCCGTCATCTTCGTCTACTTGGGCTTCAACGTCTTCAACACCGTACTCGCGGCCCAAGGACTGGGACGGATCGTCGGCGGCGGTCCCTGGCTCTGGTACCCCGTCCTGGCTGTGGTGTCGGTGGTGCTGGCCATGGTGGGCCATGATTTGATCCATTTCGTACAACGCGTCCTGACCGGGCTCCTCATCCTCGTGTTCGGGATACTTACCGTCGGAACCGTCGTTCAGTGGTGGGACGCACCGATCGCCACGCCTGCGACCGGCAGCCCATGGACGTCGTTCCTGACCGTCTTCGCGGCTGCGGCCGGCTACCAGATCAGCTATGCCGTCTACGTGTCGGACTACTCCCGATACCTGCCTGCGGACGCCAACTCCCGCTCGGTCATCTGGTGGACGTACGCGGGTGCGGCCGGCTCCGCGGTCTGGCTGATGTCCCTGGGCGCCTTCGTCGGCAGCCGCCTGCCTGCCGACGACGCCGTCACCGGCTTGCTCCGGACCGGGAACGGCATCGTTTCGGGCTTCGGCTCACTCGTGGTTCTGGTATCGGTTCTGGCCCTGATCAGCGTCATGGGCGTCAACACCTACGGTGCGATGCTCACAGCGGTGAGCGCGGTGGACGCCTTCCGGCGGGAGCAGCCGACGAGCCGTCTGCGAGCCGCCGTTGTCGTAACCGTCGGCGCCGTGGTGCTCGCGGTGGCCCTGTCCCTGCCCGACGACTACTTGGCCAGCTTCAGCAGCTTCGTCCTGCTGATGCTCTACTTCCTGGTCCCGTGGACCGCGGTCAACCTCGTCGACTATTACGCCATCCGCAAGGGTCAGTACGTGATCCGTGACATCTTCGACGACCAGGGCGTCTACGGACGCTGGTCCTGGCGCGGCCTGGCCTCGTACGTCATCGGTCTCGCTGCCATGGTCCCGTTCGTCACGACCACCTTCTTCCGCGGACCGGTCGCGAAAGCCATGGACGGCGCCGACGTCTCGTTCCTCGTGGGGCTGCTGGTGAGCGGCATCCTCTACGCCGTGCTGGCCAGGAAGCAAAATGCCGAGCCTCCCCTCGCGGAGACCGGACCGTTGAGGTCCGTACGGAGTCTGTGAGCCGTCTGCGGCCCGGCAGGCCGGCCACCGGACCGGGTGGATCGGGTGGATCGTCAGGACATGGCCGGGTGAGGCTCGGCAGGAAAGGAATCAGGTCATGCCCGTGGATCCCGAATCGGCGCACGTCGATCCGACGAGCCTGATCGATGACGTCAACTCCCGTATCGTCCAGGCGCTCAGCGCGCACGACCCTGCCGAACTGCATGCGGCCGCAGCGTGCACGGGTGTCAACGTCGGCGAAACCTACGCCGGTCGCCTCTGGACGGGCGGTGTCTGCCCTCTGGTCCGGCGCTACCCGACGGGCGAGGCGTTCACGGCGGCGCTCACGAACGGCAGCCCCGATGCCCTGAGCGCAGCCGTCGAGGTCCTCGCCGCGGTCGCGCCCGCCGCAGCGATGTCCTTTGCGTTGGAAGTGATGCGGATCGATCTCGACGGTTTCACCTTCGGACACAACCGCGTCCCGTTCGAACTCGTGATGCGGGGGCGCGCCGAGAAGATCATCAAGCGAGACCTCTGCTCGGCGCCACCTGAGATCCTCCTCGACATGCTCCGTCGCCGGTCACTGGCTCCCGGCGAGATCCCGAAGAGCAAGATCGCGGACATACCGGTCGCTGCCCTCATCGCCTGCGTGAGCGCCGGCGAGCTCCGCTTCGACCAAGCCGAGAGCGCAGGCCTCTTCAGCGAGCATCCAGCGCTTCGAGATGGCGCGGGGCTGCTCAACGCGCTCCTGAAGACACGCTTGTTCTCCACGGTGGACGGCCACGACGGAGGCCTCGCGCAATGGCTCGCACATCGCTTGGCCGAGACCCGCTACACACCTGCTGTTCCCGCGTTGCGCGAGCTGTTCACTCGGCAACGGCGATTCCTCACCACCGCTGGGGAGAGTCTGCTCGAGATCGGGACGCCGGAAGCCCTCGAGGCCGCAGCCTCGCCCCTGTCGCTGGAGGGCGTTCCGATCAACGAGTACGACCGTCACGATCGCCAGACGATCGCGATCGATGCGCTGCTGCGCGCCAGTCCCTCGCGCGCCTTTGACGTCCTGGCGCCCCTGTTCGAGGAGCGGGTGCTCCGTTCCGGCGACAACCGGAGCGAGTCCGCCGGGACCGTACTCGAAAAGCTCACGCCCGCGCAGGCGGCGGCCGAGCCGCGCTGGATCGAACGATCCCTGATGGCCGCGCAAGACCGCGAGCTCGGCGCGACGGCGCGAGCACTCCTCGACCAGCTCGACCCCGGGATCGTGGACCAGGCCGCGGCGCGCGTGAAGAAGCGCAAGCGGAAGGCGGCGGCCAGGAGCACGGTGAAGCCACCTGCGGGCTGTCTCATCGAGCGCTACCGCGCCGGCGAGCACGAGCGGGTGTGGGAGGAACTGGCCGCACTTGACCGGAGACCACCGAAGGCGCTCGCCGTGCAGGCCGAGGGCGTCGCGATGGAGACGATGGAGCGGGTGCGGTGCGGCTTGGAGGCTGTCGTCGAAACGCTGCGCGCCGAGGCGTACCCCTTCCACAAGAAGGCGCGCGCCCTCGTCCCGCCCCCGCTCGACGCACTCCGGTCCGTGAAGAGGTTGGAGAGGCTCACGGGCGGCGGACGCCTGCCGCTCTCGCTGCGCGCCTTCTATCTCGTGGTCGGCTCCGTGGATCTGTCGGGCAGTGAGGACAGGTTCCGCCATGACCCGAAGAAGCACGGCCCGAAGCCGAAGAGGAACGAGATCGTCGACGTCCCGGAGAAGTACCCGTTCATGTACCTCTCGCACTTCGATCCCCTCGTCGTCCTTCCCCTCGAAGAGGCTGTCGCCGAGGCGGAGAGGTGGGCCCACGAGGAGAGGGAACGGGTTGGCATGAATGCGCCCCTGGACCTGACGATCAGTCCTGGTCCGTCGTTCAAGGCGAACCCCCGCGACGCGCAGCCGGAGCCGGTCGACACCGTTCGTCTCCCCGGACCCTTCGCGGACGTGGAGCTTCACCGCGGGCGCGGTGGGACCGTCCCGTTCGTCGAACACCTGCGGGGCTGCCTGGCATGGGGCGGATTTCCCGGCCTGGCCGGCACGAATATCCGGCCACAGGCCGCCCTCGACGCGCTCGCGCAATCCGTCGCCCCCTTCTGACCACGTCGAGCCCTTCGAGGATGCCGCAGACCCGGGCCTTGGCCTCGGACAGGGCGCAACCCCATCTCCGGAGTTGTCGAAGTCCGGGCACTGTTGCGAGGAAACCAGGACTGAGGCTTCCGGCCTGGCATCGGGTGGTAACGGTCGGTGATCCCTGCGGTGTGCCGGTTGTATGCGTTATGGCGAGGGGACCCGACCGCTGAGCTTCGGACGCGTGTCGATGACGGCATGACCTGCCGCAAACGGGCAAACGGGCAAACGGGCACGGCCGATCTACGCGACACGCGGAAGTCAAGCCCTGAAGGATGAGAGGTTCAGCCAGCCGTCCTGCCGCCTCCTTCGGCTCGTATGTTGCCTCCCTGCCCGTGTTCACAGATGACTTGGAGGAACAGTGAGCGAAATACTGATCGATATAGGTTTCGGTGTCACGACATGAGCGACGTGTATTCACTTCTCAAGAAGGCCGCAGTCGCGGCCGAATCCGGCGAACTCGAGGCGCTTGCGACGTACTTGGACATGGCAGGCGAACCTTCCAAGGACAGCCCAGGCCTGAGCGACTACTTCCTCTCCGGATTGGCCGCCCGCCTCGGCCGGGACCAGCACGCCAATCTCTACCTGCGTGCCGAGGGCACGCCCCAGATTGACCTGTTCTACCTGATGTACCAGCACCTGCCTTTCCTGCGGGCGGGAACACTGGCAAACGACGCGCTGCTCCAATACTGCGTGGACCAGCAGGAGGCCACCGTTCTCGCCCTCGGAATCGGTCAGGGCCGTCAGGAGCTGGACCTGGTGACCCGCGCAGGGCTGAAGCAAGTGACCGTCGTCGGTGTCGATGTTGCCGCGCGGAGCCTCGAGGCCGCCGGCCGGGCCATGAGCGGACCGGAAGTCCCTGCCGGAACGCGGGTCGACTACCGTCAGATTCTCGCCGCAAGCGAAGACATGGACGAGAGCGTGTGGGCGATGATCGAACATTTGCCCCGCCCTCTGCTCGTCACGGCCTCCTTCGCGCTCCACCACATGCTGAACCACGCAGGTGAACAGGACGCACGCGCCGCACTCTTGCGGCGACTGCGCGCGCTGGAGCCGGCCGCGCTGGCGCTGTGTGAAGCCGACAGCAATCACCACCTCGTCCCGCTGCGGGTCAGGCTGGCCAACGCTTGGCACCACTACGGCACGGTCTTCTCCGCGATCGACGTCACCAGCGCCACCAGCGAGGAGAAGAACGAGATGAAGCGGTTTTTCGGCCGCGAGATAGAGAATGTCGTGGGCGCCACCTGCGAGACCACCCGCTACGAACGGCACGAACCGACGCGCACCTGGCTCAACCGTCTGACCGCCTGCGGTTTCGCCCCCGTGCCCCAGCCCCAGCCCCCTGCCGACCAGTTGGCGGGGTTTACGACCATCGCCCATCCCACCCACCTCGAACTGGCCTACCAGCAAACCTCCGTCGCCGCCGTGATCGTGGCCGAGCCCGCCCGCTGACCAGCAGCCGTCCCGTCACGGCGGCATGGCCAGCCGAGACGGGGTGCGTACAACAAACGGTTCTGGCTCACCGCCGGTGGTGGCGAAGAGTCAGGTCATCCCAGCAGGATGACCAGTTCCAACGATCCCTCGCCACCTAGGCCAGGACGTCGGGGTGGCGGGCGGCGGGCGGCGGGCGTTGCGTCGCTGCAAGGCAGCGTGCAACTCGCGGTCTGTACCGCGTGGTTGGGATGGTTGGCGTTCGCGACGATGAACTGCGGGTCCAAGGCCCCGCGTCGATGACTATCAGGAGGTCGAGGCCTGCGGGGCGCGGCTTGTCACCGTCCGCATCGACCGCGGCTCGTCCGGTCGCGGTCCGTACGGCCATCTCCGCATAGGAGGTCATCTGGCCATGAGCGGCGTCGACCGCCGTGTTCGAAGCCCCCGCCCCTGCAACCGTCGACCGGACATTGGCCGCCCAAGCAGCAGCACGCCGCCGACCAAGTCGGCCTGCCAGCCGCCGGGTGTGAGGGTACCGGGGCCGGACCCTGTCAGCAGCCGTCGGCGCACACTGGCTTCGCGTGGTCTGCGCCGAGGTCGGCAAACCGTGGAAGGGCCCGTCCACCTCCCCCCACCCTCCCCGCTTCGGCGCCGCGCCCCGACCTGTTCCGCATGCGGACTGGACCACCGGCTCATACGCGTGCCGGGCCGAGTTGTACGCCTTCGCCCCGGATTCGATCGTCTCCCCGCGCCCCGACCTCGAGTGATGGTCTCCTTAGGTTCCAGAGAAGTGATCTCGAGCCGCTGCACGCGGGCCCTCTGGGAACACCGTTCCCGCGCTGGCCCGCCTGGGCTTCTGGTCGAACTACCTTCTGGCGATGTGCAGTGACGGGGCATGTACCGAGCGGCCGGCTCCGGAGTGGTTCGGCGATGACGGCGCCGATGCCGATGCCGTGTCCGAGGTCCTGCTCGATCCCGAACACTCGCCGGCGTTCCGGGTGCCGACCGAAGGCGGTCCCGGAGCTGTGGTGATCTACCGCAACCTGGTCGGCGACGACGGCACCGACCATCTCCTCGCCCATCCAGACAGGAGCTACGCCCAGCAGATCGCCACCTGAGAAGGAGACTTCTCGGAGATTGGGCTGACGTGGCACGAACTGGTCCGCATCGCTGACATCCCTTCCACCGCGGCCGAAGGCGTCCAGGACACAACCGCCCGCCTCCTGCTGGTCCTTCCCCTGCTTGCCGACCCGGACCTTGCCCACCTGGTCAGAAGGTCCCGGAACGATCCCACGTGGGGAGTCTCCTCTGAGCAGCAGCCAAACAGCTTGCTGCGGCGTGACGGTGCGGACGCGGTCGAGCTGGATGTAACGCGTCGCGAGTCCGATCGGGGTGCCGATCGCAAAGGCCTGGCCGTGGGCAATGATGACATCGCCCCTCTCACAAAATCGTGTGGTCGAACTTCGCCGCGATGATCTCCTGCATCGTGCGAGCGAGTTCGGTCTCGATTTTGAGGGTGTGCTGGATGGCGGTCAACAGGCTCTCCTGCGCGCTACTCGCCTTCCCGGCTGCGTGTGCCAGCTCGAGGCAGCAGTGGAAAGTCTTGCGCCGCAGTTCCTTGGATTCAATGGCGTCGACGGAAGCGACGGCCCGGTCCAGACTGCCACGGGCTTCGGTGGCCTTGGCCTTGGCAGCCTGATAGTACTGCCGGAAGTCCCGCCCATGGAACTCAGGCAGGCCTTTTGCATACGACTCAATCAACGCAATCTGCTGCGATGCCATGGGTCCATCGATGAAGCAGACGAGCATCATGGCATGGACCATCGTCACCTTCTGGTGGGTCGCTTCGACGGACTCTGCGGGTATAGGCATGAAGGCCAGTATTCCTTTCGATGTGATCACGCCAGGGAGAAAGCATCGGGCGCGGCACCGCTGGGCTTGTCCTCGCACACGAGTGGGAAATCGATGGTGAATCTGGTGCCCTTGCCTGGAGCGGTGTCGCAAATGATCGAGCCGCCCAGAATATCGGCCATGATGTTGCGGATTATTGCTAGTCCAAGCCCCGTGCCGCCAATTTCCCGCCCTGACGTCACAAAGGGCTCGAACATGCGCGGCCTGATCTCTTCGCTTACGCCGCGGCCCTGGTCTGCAAAAATTACTCGGAAACCGCTGTTGCTGGGGCGGCGGCTGATATCGATGGTCACCGTTCCGCCCTCGCCGGGCTCATATGCATAACGGATGGCATTTTGAAGGAGGTTGACGACGACCTGGCTCAGGTGCCCGGGATAGCCCATCCATCGAAGGTCCTCAGCAGGCGCAACCGTAACCGTCACACTGACGTGGCTCTTTTTCAGCTCTGGCCCGATGGTCTCCACACAGTCGTCGATGATTGTCTTGAGATCGGTCTCGACGCGTTGGTCAGACATCTGGGAGGTCGACAACGAGCGGAAGCTCTGGATGAGCCTGTGGGCGCGGTCCAGGTTTTTGCTCATCAGCCGGACCGACTCCGTCAGGTCCGATACCAGTTCCTCCTCACGCCTCGCAGAAGAACCGTCCGAAACGACTGAAGACAGAAACTCTGCGGTCAGGTCTCCGATGACAGAGCCGGCCGTACGGGCTACGCCAAGTGGGGTATTCAACTCATGTGCGACGCCGGTCACCATGGCCGCGATACTCGCCAGGCGGTCGTGGTACATCTGCTCGCGCAACATCTGCTCCTGGGCCAGCCGCTCGCGAAGACGCAACGTGGAGTAGGCGATACACCAGTTCTCGATAAAGAGCCGGGCGTCAGCAACCAGGTCGCGTCGGGCGCTGTCTGAGATCGTCTCGGCGTTGGTGACGAACACCAGGCCGCCCAGCGCGGGGGGCACAACGGTGTCGCCCGCTGCCGCCGCAGCCGATCGGGGGTTTCGATCCATTCCCCCGTCCTCTTCCCGCGCCTCGAAGACGATCACGAAGTGGCAATCCTCCAGACCCAGCAGTGGGCCTGGGCGTTCACGCATCAACTCCAGTCGTTGCTCGTGGGCAGCACGCAGTGCGGCGTGAAAGCGGGGGCGTTGAAGATCCAGCTGGAGCGACTTCCCTGTGCCGATGACAGCGTCCGACTCGGCATACAGGTCGTAGTTGAAAACGGTAGTGCAGTTGTGCTTCAGCTCCAAGAATTGCAGGGCTTCACCCATGAAGACCTTGAGGTCGTCCGCGACGCTGACACGCTGAAGTGCTTTTGTGAAACTTTGGAGTTGTCTGCCGTAAGCCAGGAGCGTCGAGATGTCTTGCGAGCTGCGCAGACAGGCCCGTACGACGGAGAAGAGCTTGGCCGGATCCATGTCCAACTTGTGCATGTAGTAGTCGATGTCGTACTCGTTGAGAACCGTCTCCTCCGGGACGGAACCTGATTGGCCGGTACGCAGGATGATGCGTGTGGAACGCGGGCACGTCGATCGAATCGTGCGGCACAGTTCCAGTCCGGAGTCCTGCTTCTCCATGACAACGTCGACAAGCGCAACGTGATAGGAGACTCCGCCGGCCAGCAGGCTCTCGGCCTCGGCCTGACTGTAAACGCTGGTCAGCTCGAAAGCCTGGTTTCGCCAGAGCTTGTTCTTCAGCACCAGCCGGGTGACGGAATGGACGTCGGGGTCGTCGTCGGCGACCAGGACCCGCCATGCGTTATCCCGTGGGGGCGGCGTCCTGTGCTCGTCGCCGCTCAACACCGGGTCTGGTCCTCGAACGTGCCGGCGTCCTCCATACGGAAGTTCACCCAGGTGGAATCCGTGTTCAACTCGCGCACACTCTCGTGAACCGTCTCCAGGCAGCGGCGTCGCGACTCCAGGTCGACCAGCTCGTCGTATGCCTTGAGGGCGGTACGGACCATGGTGATCAGACGACTTGAGGTCAGTTCCGCCTTGGGCAGGTAGCCGTCGATCTCGTAGTCCTGTACCACTGTCTCCTCAGGGGCACTGCCAGGCTGTCCCGTACGCAGGAGAATGCGCACGAAGGTGTTGCCGAGCTGCTCTCGGATGAACCTGCTCACGTCCAGGCCCGAGTGATCTGATTCCATGACGACGTCGAGGAGGACCACCGCAACATCCGGGTTGTCTCGCATGCAGTGCCGCGCCTCGGCGGCGGAGCGGGCCGAAACCAGCCTCACGCGGCTTCCGCGGTGGGACAGCGACCGCAGGGAGATTCTGGTGATCCGGTGGACGTCCTCCTCGTCGTCAACAATCAGAACCACAGAAGGAATCTGCGGAGTCACGATCTCGGGGCTGGTACGCAAGGAACTACCTTTCGAATCGCGACGGTCAGCGCTTAGTGGCACACAGGAGAATCTGTGGGTACGTCGCGACGAACGACGTACCGTGGCGGTCCTGGTCCAACCGGAACTCGTCCTGGATACTGCTGAGTTCCTTGACGGTCAGCAGATCGGGACTGGTGTGGTGCAGTACCCGAGCGGCCTGGGTGAACAGGTCGATGAAGTCGTTGCCCATCTCCACGTTGTTGCGTAGAACGACGTCGAAATCGGTTACATCGAAGCCCGCCTCAGCGACGACTGCGGGAAGTTTGCGCCCCATGGCGCCGTCGCTGCCTCCGGCTGTGTAGACCCGAGACCATGCATCGGTGGCCAGGGAATAGGGCAGCCAGTAGGGCTCGGTGGTGAAGAAGGAATGGTCTTCTTCTATGATGTAGAGCTTGCCCCCCTGCGGCAGCGCGTCGTGGACCGCTTTGAGCAGTGGGCGCGGATCAGAGACATGCTGGAGGACGAAGCGCAGGAAGCACTGATCGAAACCAGCCGAGAGTTCTACAGGCAGCGGATCGTTGCCCACCCTGCAGATGTCGATGGCGTAGTTCTCCGGACATCGGCCGGTGTCGAAACGACGGACCAGATTACCGTTGGCCTCCAGACCGTGAATGCGGGCGTCGGGGAAGTTCCGCGCGAGGAAGGACCCGTAGCGGCCGTCACCGCTACCAGGTTCGACAATGTCGGCACAGTCACGACCGAAGCCCTTGGCGCGTAGCCACTCGACTTCCCTCGGGCCTAGCAGTCGGGTCTGGAGGTCCAGCATCCTGCCCCATTCATACAGAAGCGCGGGATCCTCAATTCTGTCCATGATGCCGAGCGTCAGCCAGGGGTTGTCCTCGTCCTCAAGGATGGCATTGAGGCGCCTACCCGATAGATCCAGTTCGGGCAGGTCTGACATTTCCTTCATGGGCCTCTGCCTTCTTCCATCTCCAGTGCCTTTTGGAGAGCATCGTCTGGCAGATGAAGGCCATCAAGAGTAATGGCTGCTCACATGGAGCCCAGGGCTTCGGTGTAGTCGTGGCTTGAGTGGGTTGCCCCGATGCGTGCGAGTGGCGGTTCGGGGACGCGGAGCAGGCGCGGGCTTCCAAGATCCTTCGGGTGAGTAGCAGTTGCTCATGCGCCTCGACGCAGCTGACCGGTTGACTGGCCGCAGCAGCTGGCCAGCCGGCTGCCGGTGCGGCGGGAGGCATGCTCCCGGGCGCCGCACGGCAACGATGCATGCGAGGGCACTGATGAACAACGGGGACACAAGCGCAGATCGACAGTGGGAGGTTCCCGGTTACATCCATGGCAGGGAATTGGGCGCCGGCGCCTGCGGGAGGGTCGTCGAAGCTCTGGACGAGGCTTCCGGTACCCCAGTGGCGATCAAGTATCTGACCCACGGCGCACGCACGGCCTTCCGTGCCGAGGCCCGTCTGTTGATGGGCTTGCGGTCGCCGTACGTGGTACGAATCGACGAATACGTTGAGCAGCCCGAAGGCGCTGCGATCGTCATGGAGTTGGTGGACGGCGTCTCACTCAGGACGCTGCTGCGCCAGGAGGGTTCCACGGGTCCCGAGGCGGCCCTCACCGTGCTCAAGGGATCGTTGCTCGGCCTCGCCGCAGCTCACGAGGCGGGACTGGTGCACCGGGACTACAAGCCGGAGAACGTCCTGGTCGACCTTGACGGCTGTTCCAAGCTGGTGGACTTCGGGATCGCGGTGGCCAGCGGGGATGCCTCCGACATCGCCGGCACCCCGCCCTATATGGCTCCCGAGCAGTGGACCGGACGCCCCGTCGCCCCCGTCACCGATGTCTACGCCGCGACGGCCGTCTTCTTCGAGTGCCTCGTCGGCTCCAAGCCGTACCCGGGCACCACGGCTGTCGAACTGGCGGTACAGCACATCGAGGCGCCCATACCCGACGACAGAGTTCCCGAGGCTTTGCGGCCGCTGATCCGCCGCGGCATGGCCAAACGGGCAGCGGAACGACCGCCGAGTGCTGCCGCGTTCGTCCGAGAGCTGGAAGCGCTGGCGCTCAGCGCGTACGGGGAGGACTGGGAGGTGCGTGGGCAGCGCAGGATGGCCGCGCTCCTCGCACTCCTGCCGATGCTGGTGCCCTCTCCGAACGACGCCGTGACCGCAACGACGGCCTTCGCGGACACCACCCTCGCCACGACAACCACAGGAACAGCAAAGCCACATGCCTCAGTGGCGGCATCCGGTCGGCCGCGATCCCGAGGCGGCGTTGTCGGCCGACGCAAGTTGACCGTCGTCGCCGCGTCTGCCGCCCTTCTGCTCACCGGGGCCCTCACGCTGTCCGCGATCGCTGAGGAGGAAGACGCGGAGGCCGGCGTCACAGGCTCCGCCCCGCACTTCGCCGACGCCCCCGACGCCGCCGACTCGACCGTCTCACCCGGCATGCAGGGCTCCCCGGCCGGCACCCAGACCACGGGGCCCAGCTCCACCGTCGCCCCCAATACTGGGCAGTCGGGGACTGCTGCTGGCCCCGGCCCCGGCGCCGGCCCCGGCCCCGGCACCGGCACGGAGACTTCCACGGCGCCTGGGGGTTCGTCGTCCACTCCGGGTGCAGGACCGGCTTCCACGGAACCCGCAGCGCAGCCAGTGCCCTCCACGACAAACGCGGCCCCTGGGACGCCGCCCGTTGCACCGCCCCCCGTGTCCCCCACCGTGCGGGTGCTGGCCGTGTCCCTTTCCCAGTACGGCTGCTCCGGAAGGTATGGCACCCAGGCGGTCGTATCCGTGAAAACCGACGGCGCCTCCACCGGAACACTGATCCTCACCTGGTTCCACAGCAACACCCGGGGACTGGGCCCGACCGTGGCGACAGACAGAATCACCATCCCTGCCGGGCAGACCTCGTTCAGCAGCACGTACGCCCACGCGTTCGGATCCGGCGATCGGTACCTGTACTGGGGTGTCCAGGTGTCGAGCAACCCGGCCGCAGCGACGGGCAACAGCACCTACAAGGTGCTCTACGCCGATGACTGCAGCCCGGTCCTCTGAGCCGACCATGGAACACAGAACGTACGACGAAGAGCTGACCGTCTTCCTCCCCCGCTCGCACCCGACCGACGAGGCGACCAGCGCCACCCTCATGGACCATGCGGTCTGGGGCATGCCTTCCTCCGAGGACGTGCACTCCACCGCGCCTGCGCCCAACGTTCCTCCGTCCGGCGGCCTGGGAAACCTCACGGAGGTGTGGCACGGCACCGTCCCCGAGCCTTCGGGTGCGCCGTACACCGCCGGTGCCCGACGTAGGCGCGGCGCCCTCCTGCGTCGGCTTGTCGTGGCGGGGGCCGCGCTCGCGGCTGTGCTTCTCCTGGTCCGGCAGCAGTACGGCGATCCGCTGTCGGTGACGGGAGTCACCGTACGTCCCAGCTCCTCGGCGGCTGGCTGCAACACCGTCGTAACAGTGCTGGCGACGATCCGCAGCAACGGGGAAGGCGGAACGGTGAGCTACCGCTGGCGCCGCAGCGACGGCGCAGTCACCAGCCCGGTGCAGCAGCGCATCGTCCCGGGAGCACGGCTGACCGAGGTTGCGCTCCGCTGGACCTTCAGCGGGCCCGGCTCCATGAAAGCCACCGCTGTGCTCGAGGTGCTGTCGCCGAACCCCGCCCGCGCCGAGGCCACCTTCACCTACACCTGCCAGTAAGGGCTCGCAGAGAATCAGCATGCTGACTTGATCTCTGTGGGGTTGCTGTTCGTGAGGAACGCGGTGACGTCGGTGGGTGTGCGGAACCTGGCTGTCGAGGGTCGAACGGTGTAGCCGTGGTCGGCGAGGAGGGGCTGGATTTGGTGAACGGCCCTGGTGATGGTGCTGCCGTTGACGCCGAAGAGCTGCGCGATCAGGTCTCGGGTTCCGAGTTTGCGCAGGTAGAGAACGGTGGTCAGCTTGTCCTTGGCGCCGGCTCCGCGACCCCGGATACGGTCTCCTCCTCGCTGCTGTGACCGCCCGTGTTCGCGTAGCTCATCGAGTTTCTGAGACAGCTGGTCGACGAGTTCGTCCAGTGCCGGTCCAGTCATGCCGGTCAGTTCCGGATTGGGCAGACCGCTGGCGCGGGACCGAGGCGGCAGGCCCTCGGCTGACCGCGGGTCCTCGGTCGCGCTGGCCGTGTCGCCGTGTCGTGGATGGAGGGTGTAGTTCCAGTCGCCGTGGAAGCGGTGGCGGTGCAGGGGTAGAGCGTCGATGTCTGTGTCGGTGACCTTGATGCCGGTGTCGTAGGTGCCCGGGTCGAGTTCCGCGTGGACTCTCAGCCAGTGTGGGTAGTGGTCGCCTTGATGCTGTTCACGATGACGTCGTGGCTGGTCAGTGGCTTGCCGCGCCAGCTCATGGAGATGTGGGAGAACAGCCGGTGCTCGATCTTGTTCCACTTCGAGGTGCCCGGAGGCATGTGGCAGACCGTGATCTCCAAGCCCGTCTCGGCGGCCAGGGTGGCAAGTCCAGGCGCGGGTGCGGTATCCGTTGGAGCCGCCCGCGTCCGCGGTGATCAGCAGCCGGGCGGCCTGAGGGTGGTCGTGACTGCCACGGGCTTGTCACCAGCGGCGGATCGAGGCAACGGCGAAGGCTGCCGTGTCGTGGTCGGTGCCGACGCTGACCCAGCCGGTGTTCGCGGCGACGTCGCAGATCCCGTATGGGATCGCCTTGCCGGGTCCCTGCCGGTCCAGGAAGTCATGGGTCTTGACCTGGGCCGGAGCTCCCTTCGGCTCCCACTCACGGCCACCGTTCTCGTAGAGGCCGACCAGTTCCTTCTTCTTGGTGTCCACGCTGATCACCGGGTCGCTGGCGCCCATATGCTCCTTGGCCCGGTCGTTGACGTAGTGGAACTGGGCATCCCGGTCGGGACCGTTCGCCATCAGCGGCCGGTGCGGCGGTTCGGCGCGGCCGCCATGCGCTCGTGGGGAGGAACTGGTCGACAGCCACGGCGCGACTACCTGGCCGGAACACGCCGCGACCGCACCCGCTTCTGGCCGCCCGCGGTGGCGGCCGTCGCGGGGTGCGGCCATGGTCCAGCGGCCGCTCCCGAGGGCCAAGGGCAGGGCACCCGTCAGCCCGTCAGGGACGTCCACATGGTCAGGGGCCGGTCCTCGACCGTGATCTGGTCCTCGTGGCCGTGGCCGTCGCGGATCACGATGATCCGGTACTGGTCCTGGTGGAACACCCAGAACAGACTCATGCCGTTGATCCGCTGCATGTCCGGGACCGCGAGGAATTCGTCGACCCGTGTGATCCCGGTCAGTGATCGCCACAGGTCGAGCCCTCGGTCGCCGCGCTCGAGGGCGTCCTGGTGCATCCTGCCGTCGGCGACCGAGATGAGCCGGTAGACCTGACGACCCATGAGGGTGTGGAAGACCCAGTAGCGGCTCTTGCCGTTCACCTGCTGCATGTCGGGCACCGGCAGGAAGGCGTCCACCCTTTCGATGCCGCTGAACGAGGCCCAAGCGGAGAGCGAACGGTCCGGCAGGTCGGTCCCGGCCGCCTGCTCGGGAGGGAGTCCGGACTCGGCACCGTCGGCGATCCAGATCCGCCGGTAGACCTGCCGGCCCTCGACGGTGTGGAACAGCCAGAACCGGCTGCGGCCATTGATCCGCTGTTCGTCCGGGACGGGCAGGACCGCGTCGACCTTCGTCACTCCGATGTAGCACGGCCACATGGTCAGCGGCCGGTCGGGGCGCTCGATGACGTCCGTGTGCTCGTCCCCGCCGGCGATGGAGACGGTTCGGCAGACAGCGCCGTCACTGCCCGCCCCATACGCCCAGTACCAGCTCTTGCCCTTGTCCCGTTGCATGTCGGGGATGGGCAGGAAGGCGTCGGTCGGCCGGACTGCGGTGGGCGGCTTGTCGGTGAGCCGGCCGTCACCGAGCAGCCGTAGCAGGGTCAGCGAGGGAGCGAAGGCGTAGACGGACCCCTCGGTGAAGACGAACTGGCTCAGGCTCAGCTGCGTGGTCTTGCCGGGGGTCTCGTAACTGAGCTTGCCGGCGGCGCCGACCATTCCGTCGGGGCCGGGCTTGTTGGTCCGGTTGGGTGGGAAGTCCGGGCTGTCGATCCATGCCTTCTGGATGAACTCGAACTGCTGCACAAGGTCCGACTGGTAGCAGACGAAGAGCAGGCCGCGCTTCTCGTCGGGCCCTCCGGGGCCCTCCGAGGCGGGGTCGAAGGGCGCGCCGTACGGGGCGCCGCGGCGGATGATCCGGCGGCGGTCCATCACCGGATTCTCGTCGAACGGCGGATCACCGGGCTTCTCCTGCAGGCCGTCCCGGGGGTTGGTCTTGCGCAGGTGCGAGAAGAGCGGGGTGATGAAGCCCTCGGGGTCGTTGCGGTAGCCGAAGTCGTTGTCCTCCCCGGCCAGCGCGCTGGAGGGCCGGTCGGCATTCGGGCACGTGGCGACGGGGGTGCCGGACCGCCACCGGCCGACGAGCCGGGCGGCCAGCCACTCCGTGGTGGCCTCGGGCGGCACCACCTTGGCCTGCTTGAGCGCCTTCAGCTGTCCGGCGACCTGGAACCAGAAGCCGGGGACGTCCTGGCCGAGCCGGCGCACCACCTGGAAGCTGCCGTTGTCAGCCCAGTCGGGCGTCTCGTGCGGCACGCCGCCGACCCGGTCGTGCCCGACGACGAACTCGCCGGGCGGGATCAGCCGGGTGCCGTGATGGCCCTTGACGTACTCGGGCTTGACGGGGTCCGGCTCGTCGAAGCCGATGACACCGGGCTCGCTGACGCCGTCCTTGAAGCCGAAGTGCTCCTTCCCCCTCCGGCTGCCGGACAGGGTGGCGGCGTCCTGCTGGAACACGATCACGATCTTGGCCGCGGCGCACGCCTCGCGCTGCTGTCTGACCGTCGCCTGGAGGTCCTGGACGGTGTCCGAGGCGACGGTGAGCACGGCGTGGACGACCTGGCCCTTGCCGTTGCCGAAGAGCCACATCTCCGGCGAGCTGTCGCCGGTGTCCCCGAGTGCCCGCTTGTCCGAGCCCTGCTTGAAGGCCTCCAGACCGCTGCCGGGCCCGACGGAGGGCAGCGGGTCCTTTCCGGTCAGCTCCCGCAGGCCCGCGCAGGTGAAACTGACGTTGATCCAGGTGGCCTTCAGCGCCTTCGGGTCGTCGCCGGCCGAGGCCTTCCTGGCCTTGCTGAAGGCGGCATTGAAGGTCGCCACCTGCCTCGTCGTGGAAATCTGCGGTTCCAGCGCCTTGACCCAGGTGCGCGCCCGCGCTGCATCCTCGAACTTGAGGAACAGCAGGGTCATCTGGTCCTTCTTGAAGCCGGCGATCACATCGCCCTGGATGTCGTCGCTCTCACGCAGCTTGAGATCGTCCACCATGCTCTCCCTAGAAGATCGACACCTCCACGCCGACGCTGCGCAGAGTAATCAACAACGTATGCGGCACTCCCGTGCCCTCCCGCCGACCGACTGGCCGATTGCGCCGACCGCCACCCGTTTACGCCTCGAATGTGCTGGTAGAAGGCGTGTAGAAACCTTTGGGTTGGTCGGAGTCACCCGCCTGCACGTCTCGGAGTGACAGCCGACCGGCGCGCCTCAACACTGAAGATCGTCACTGTGCGTGAACATGTGGCAGTCCTGGTGCAGCCCGTGTCAGCCGACGTGTCCCCCAGCCGGGGCCGCTGCGCCTTCCTCTCGCCAGCAAGGAGTCCCATGTCCCGCAGCAATCCGCGCCTACCCGCCCGCCGGAGGCTCGCCACGGCGATCTCGGTCTGCGCCGCCACCGCGATGGCCGTATCCATGGCCCTGGCGTCGGCAGGCCCCGTACTCGCCCACACCGGTCACGGAGACGAGGGCGATGCCGTCCCGTACGGCCCCGCCTCCCGGGCGGCGAGCGCACCGGTCACCGTCGACCCGGAGGAGGCTGCGACGCTCGGCAGGGAACACGCCGAGGAGCACGCCCGCACCCGGATGGCCATGGCCGGCGTCGGCGAGTACCCGCAGACCACCCGTACGGAGCGGCTCAAGGCGCTGACCGCCTCCCAGGAGAAGGCCAACGCGTCCTTCGACGCGGCCGAGTTCGGACGGTTCCAGGAGTACTTCCAGTCCCCGGACTTCGCGGCCCACGTCGCGCTGCTGCCCACCGGCAAGGTCCTGCTGTTCTCCTTCGAGCGGATCGAGACCAACCCGCAGAATGAGCCCGCCCCCACCCAGACCATCGGCAAGGAGAACGCCGGCCGTGCCTGGATCTGGGACCCCGCCAAGGGGACCGGCGCCGGCGCGTTCACCGAGAAGAAGCCGCCGGTCATCAACATGCCCGACGGCAAGAACGAACCCCGCCCGGCCCCGTTCTTCTGCGCTGGCCACTCCTACCTGCCCAACGGCATGCTCGGCGTCTTCGGCGGCAACCTCGGCGGCAACGGAGGCAGCGGCGCCAAGCTGTCCCTGGTCTTCGACCGTGGGCGGAGGAGTGGTACCTGAACAAGGACATGTCCGTCGGCCGGTGGTACCCGAGCGTGGTCACCGGCGCCGACGGACGCCAGGTGATCATGTCCGGTCAGTCGGAGCTCGGCTGGGGCACCCCCACCCCCGTCGTCGAGCGCTTCCCCGCTGCGACCCACCAGGTGCCCTTCGAGAAGTCGGTCAAGCCGATCGGCTGGGGAGTGGACCAGCTCAAGACCGAAGCCCCCTTCAAGTGGGACTATCCGCAGCTGTTCTCGCTGCGCGACGGGAAGATCTACGGACTCGGCCGCTCCGTGGACCAGCAATGGCTCTTCGACACCGCCGCCGACACCAAGACCGACCTGCCGAACCGCCCGGACATCAACAAGGGCAAGCCGGGCCCGGACGGCGGGGAGTGGAGGCGCAACTACGGCTCCGCCGTCCCCCTGCCGGCCGGCTTCAGAGGCCCCGACTCGGTCCTGGTCCTCGGCGGCGACCGCAACGACCCGAACACCTACCGTCTGGCCGGCGGCAAGTGGAACACCGAGAAGCCCCGCGCCTTCGGCCGCACCCAGGACGACACCCTGCTCCTGCCCGACGGCAACCTGCTCACCGTCAACGGTGCCTTCGACATCCGCGACTACGGCAACGGACCGTACAACCCCAACGCCGACCTCAAGTACCGCCAGGTCGAACTGCGCGACGAGAACGGCGACTGGAAGCTCGGCCCCGTGCAGCGGCTTCCGCGCGGCTACCACTCCAACGCCGTGGTCCTCCCGGACGGCCGAGTCATGGTCACGGGCGACGAGCTCCAGCAGCTCGCCAACGACCCCGACATCACCGACAACAACAACGGCAGCATCGAGATCTACGAGCCCGCCTATCTCCACCAGGGCAGCCGCCCCGCGCTCGGCCTGATCTTCAACCCCAGCGTCGCCTACAACGAGAAGATCACGGTCAGCACCAGCACGCCCAACGACGTCACCCGCGCCGTCCTACTGGCCCCGACCACCGCAACCCACTCGATCAACACCAGCCAGCGTCACCTCGAACTGCGCATCAAGAGCCGCAGCGGCAACTTCCTGGAGCTCCAGGCCCCACCGACCGCCGCCGCGGCCCCACCCGGTCACTACATGCTCTTCCTCCTCAACGAGGAAGGCGCACCGAGCAAGGCGGGCTGGATCCAGCTCAAGCCCCCGACGACCGCCGCCACGGGTGCCACCGCCACCAAGGTGAAGCCCGGCGACTGACACCCGTCGGCGCTCCGGGACGAGCCCCCAGCCTGGTCACGGGACACGGCTGGGGGCTCAATGCGGACAAGCCCGCGCACAGTGGACGTCGTGCGCCGGGACGCCGACGACGGCGGCCGCGCCCCGAGCGAGCGGCTGCGGGCGGGCTGAGCGCGAGCACGGCGGCGTCGGCTGCATGGGAGGCGCGGCTACCTGGAGGGACCTGCATCCATGCATGTCGCAGCTGATCGGCGGCGGCACGACGCAGGGTACCGGCAGGGCACAGGCCCGCGGCGAACTGGGCACCATGCGGCCCGAGGCATCCGGATCCGCCGAACTGACCTGGGCCGTCCGGTGGTTGACGGGACCGATTGGCTTCTGCGCCGGGGTCGTCCTGATCCTGTACGCGCAGAGGCTCACCGAGGCAGGCGGTCCCAGAACGAGCAGTGATGTGCGGAACGCGCATCGACGGGGTGGATTCCGCCTGCTCCGGGAGCCAATGACTGCACCGACCGCGCGAGAGGTGACGAAGGGCGGAGGAGAGGCCAGAGCGGTGCGTTGGAGGCGTTCGGGTTGCCGGTGCGCGCGAAGTTCGTCCAGTAGCCGACCATCCGGTCCGACAGCGCGCGCTGGGCGTCGGTCAGCGGTCGCCCGGTCGGGAGGGAGGAGAAGAGGAACGGCATCTCGAAGCCGTGCGCCGCACCGTAGGGGAAGCCCGGGTTCGCCGGTAGACCGGTGAGGACAGGAGCATCCGGATCGCTGAACTCGTAGCCGTAGAGGGGGAGGCCAGGGGCATGAGCGGCGATGGCTCGGCCGGCCGCCAGTGTGGTGCATGCGAGGGATCGATCGGTCAGCACCGTGGCCCATGCCAGTGCGGGCGTGGGGTGGTGTGCTGCCGGATACTGCGCCTCGACGGCTGGGGCAGCGAGCCCGAAGGCCTCCACCAGACGGGCGCGATAGTCGCTCTCGGTGCGGATCGGGAACGCGGCGAGCGTCAGGCCGACGAACATCCGCATCTCATCGTGGTTGGTGCCCAGGATGACCGGCACGCGGTGGAAGCGTCCCGATGCCAACGCCTGGTCCGGTGCCACGGGCAGCAGCGCATTGCCGAAGGCGGGCCGGTTGAAGGACTGCATCAGCTGCGCGGTGGCGAGGCGATCCGTGCTCTGCCCGCGCAGGCACGCCAGCACCTCGTCTCCGCCGCCCACTGGGCAGGCCAGTTGCCGGGCGGCTTCCGCACCGGCCGTCTGGACATCGTGCTGTGAGGCGAACGGCTCGTACGCCGGTATTCCGGGTCCGAGAGCGCCGCGTGGGAAGGACGTGAGGCAGGAACCGCTCTGGAGTACGGCCCGCTGGAAGAGTCCGACGGCCGTCGGCGAGGTGAGGTGTGCACAGATGCTGAGGGCGCCTGCGGACTCACCGAACAGCGTGACACTGCGCGGATCACCGCCGAAGCGCTCCGCGTTCGCCCGCACCCAGCGCAGAGCGGCCTGTTGGTCCGCCAGGCCGAACGGTGGGGCGGAGCCCAACCCGGGGTGGCCGAAGTAGCCGAAGATCCCCAACCGGTAGTTGACCGTGACGACGACCGTGTCACCCCGGACCGCCAGTTGTTCGGCGCTGTAGTCACTGCCGGAACCGCCCAGGAATGCACCGCCGTGCATCCACACCAGCACGGGCCGCTTGTGTCCTGCCGGCCTCGGCGTCGGCACGGTGACGTTGAGGTAGAGGCAGTCCTCCGATCCGAGGACCGCGCTCGTACCTGGTGTCGGCATCTGCACGCAGCGTTCAGCTGCCGTCGTCGCATCCCGGACACCGTGCCACGTGGCGGCGGGCACCGGAGCGCGCCAGCGCAGCGGTCCGGTCGGCGGCGCAGCGTAGGGAATGCCGTCGAAGGTGGTGTACGGGCCGTGTGACACACCGCGTACCAGGCCGTGGTCGGTCCGTACAACGGTACCGCTCTGCTTCGCGGAATGCGGGGAACCGGGTTGTGCGGCGGTCGCCGGCACGGCGGTGGCCGTGACGAGTGCGACCGCACAGAGCACGGGGAAGAGCACCCCACGGATCCTGGCTCTTCGGCATGGACGGGGTGCTGTCGTGGTCGGGGACATACGTACCCACCGTTCTTGGTCGGGGACGGGACCGGACGAGGCCGCACGAGGCCGCGAGGCCGCGAGGCCGCACGGGCCGGAACGAGGCCTGAGCGGTGGGGGGCTGGTGCGGACCGACGCGGTCGGTCGGTGCTCAATACGCTAGGACCTCCCGCGCACTGGAGGTTCAAGAGGCTGTGACGCAAGACACGTGGAGCATCGGTGAACTCGCCGCCGGAACGGAGGTTCCGGTGAAGACCCTCCGCTACTACTCCGACAGCGGTCTGCTGCCCGTGGCCGGCCGTAGCGCCGGTGGTCATCGGCGCTACGGTCCTGAGGCGTGGGAGCGGATCCGACTCATCAGACGCCTACGGGCCCTGGACACCCCGATCGCGACCATCACGCAGGTGGTGACCGGTGAGTGCTCCCTCGGTGAATTGGTGGCAACCGAGCTCGAAGTGGTGCAGGAACGACTGACCGAACTGCGGTGGCGCCAGGCCACGCTCAAGTCCCTGGACGACTGCACGAGCGAGGAGCGGCTCCGGCGTCTGGAGATCCTCTCCCGCGTGCAGCGGCTTCCACAGGCGCACCGCACTCTCACCGATCACTGGTATCGCGAGCTGTCCGCGACCATGCCCGAGCGCCGACTCGACATCATGATCGCCATGCTGTCACCCGCCCCGCCGCAGGACCCCGATCTCGGTTCGGCCCTGGCCTACGCCGAGCTTCATCTGCTCATCGCCACGCCCAGTTTCACCCGCTGGACTCAGGACCACGACGAAGAGATGAGGGACGCCCCGGCCTTCTACGGGGAGATCGACGATGCTGCCGTTCTGACGGCCGCCGCTGTGGCCCAGGGTCTCCCGCCCAGCGACGGGGATGAAGTGAACGCATTCGTATCCGCCCACGCACGAGCCCGGCGGGAGTCGGACACCCCCGCCTTCCGCGCATACCTGCACGGGCTGGTGTCGAGGTCATCCGGCTTCGACCCCCGCCTGGAGCGGTACTGGGCCCTCGTCGGCACCGCCACCGGCGGGCGCGTGCTGAACATGACGGTGGCTCATCGATGGCTGACCGACGGACTGTCGATTTCGATAGCCGAGAACGAGCTTTCGGAGTCGAGGGGACGGAGCTCCAAGCAACCTGCAACTGGGCACGAAAGCTGAGGGAAGCGGTGACGGCGAAGTCCTCGTCGTCCGGGCGCCGGCGCCGGAGGGAAGCGTGCCGAGGCAGGCGCCCAGGGGCACTCGTTCAGCTCGGCCTGTATCTGCGCCTCCTGGGCGTCGCGCGCAGCGATGGACGACACCCTTGCACCCTGTGGTCCATGTCACACGAGGTTCCTGTCAGCAATCGGGGCGCTGTTCCGCTCAACTCACCGAGAGCAAGCGAACCGACAGGAGCATCACATGAAGCACCGCATCGTCGTCCTCGGCGCCGGCTACGCCGGGGCCTACGTGGCCGGGACCCTGGCCCGCCGGCTGTCCCCGGCGGACACCGAGATCACCGTGGTCAACGCCGAGCCGGAGTTCGTCCAGCGGCTGCGGCTGCACCAGCTCGCGGCCGGCCAGGAGATCGAGGCTCCGAAGCTCGCCGACGTCTTCGCGGGCACGGGGATACGGCTGCGCCTGGCCCGTGTCACCGCCGTCGACCCCGAGCGCCAGGTCGTCGCCTTGGCTGGCGCTGGCGCTGGCGCTGGCGCTGACGCTGACGCCGACGCCGACGCCGACGGCGGCGGCGAGCTCGGCTACGACACGCTGCTCTACGCGCTCGGCAGCCGCGTCGCCGACCACGGCGTCCCCGGCGTGGCCGAGCACGCCCTCCACGTCACCAGTCGTCCGGAGGCGCTGCGGCTGCGCGAGCGCCTGGACAGCCTGGGCGGGCGGGGCGAAGGAGGAAGTGTGCTGGTCGTCGGCGACGGCCTGACCGGCATCGAGACCGCCACCGAGATCGCAGAGTCCCGGCCCGGCCTGTCGGTGGCGCTGATCGCCCGCGGAGAGCTGGGGGCCCCGCTCTCCGCCGGGGCCCGCAGCCACCTGCGCCAGGCCTGCGACCGGCTGGGCATCACCGTCCTGGAGCACACCAGCGTCGAAGCCGTCGAAGCGACGCGGGTCCTGTGCGCCGACGGGACCGCCCTGGCGTCCGACGCGACCGTGTGGACGGCCGGGTTCGCCGTCAACCCCATCGCCGCCGCAGCCGGGCTGGAGGTCACCGACGACGGTCGGATCGTCGTCGATCGCACCATGCGGTCACTCTCGCACCCGAACGTCTACGCCGCCGGCGACAGCGTCTACACCATCGGCGACAACGGCCGGCCGCTGCCGATGTCCTGCGCTTCGGCCGGCTTCACCGGCATGCAGGCCATGAAGGCCATCGTGGGAAGCCTGACCGGCAGCAAGGCGGCGAACGTCAAGCTCAGCTACCCGGGCAACCACATCAGCCTCGGCCGACGGGACGGGATCCTGCAGATGGTCGACGGGGAAGCGCAGGCCAAACCGAAGTGCGTGGGCGGCCGTAAGGCCGCGCGGATCAAGGCGGGCATCCTCAAGTTGTCGCTCTGGACCACCTCGCACCCGACCTTCGGCCTGCCCCAGCGCAAGCGCCGCCTGGCCGCCGCGCCGGATGGGGCCGCCGCAAGGGTGGCCGCGTAGCCCGCCTAGGGTAATCCCCGTGGACAGCACCGCCATTGACCGCTTCGACACCAGTCGGTTCGAGGCCAGCCGCAACCGGCTGGCCTCGCTCGCGTACCGGCTGCTGGGATCCGCCGCCGATGCCGAAGACGCCGTGCAGGATGCGTTCTTGCACTGGCAGGCCGCCGACCGGCAGCGGATCAAGGTGCCTGAAGCATGGCTGACCAAGGTCGTCACCAACCTGTGCCTCGACCGGCTCCGCTCGGCACAAGCCCGCCGCGAACGCGCCGTCGGCGCCTGGCTGCCCGAACCGCTCCTCGACGGCGACCCGATGCTCGGCCCGGCCGACACGTTCGAGCAGCGCGAAACGGTTTCCCTGGCCGTGCTCACTCTCATGGAACGCCTGTCACCCCTAGAGCGGGCCGTCTACATCCTGCGCGAGGCGTTCTCCTACGGCCACGCCGAGATCGCCGAGATCCTCGACATCACCGAGTCCGCAAGCCAGCAGCACCTCCACCGGGCCCGGCGCCACATCACCACGGCGCGCCGCGGCGGCGGCGAACTCGACCCGGCAGCCGCCCGCAGGGTCGTCGAGGAATTCCTCGCCGCCGCCTCCTCGGGCCGCACCGAACGACTGGTGGCGCTGCTCACCGACGACGCGACCGCGATCTCCGACGGCGCCGGCCTGACCAAGAAGCTGCTGCAGTACGACACTCCGGAGCGCATCGCCGCCATCGCAAGGGCCGGGTTCACATCCACTCCCGCGAAGCAGCGCCTTGCCGGCGGCGTCTCCGCCGTGCACTTCGCACTCGTCAACGGCGCCCCCGCCCTCCTCTTCGTGCCTGGCGGCAAGGTCGTCGGCGCGGTGACGTTCGACCTCACAGACGGCAAGATCGCAACCGTGCGCGGCATCGCCGCCCCTGCCCGCCTCCTCCGCCTCACCGACGCCTGGCGGCAACACGAACCGGACGCGCCGCTCATCACCGAGTGGTGACCCGACGCCGACCGCGGCCAGGCGCAGCACCCGCGCTGCGTTGAACCGTTCCCGGATTACCAGGCCGGGCGGGGGTTCAAGCCGGGTGCGGATGCCGTGACGCCGTGGCCGGGGCCTCGGCCCCCCGCACCCTGGCTCGCCGCCGGAACCAGGTCATCACGAGGACGAGGGCCGCTGCTGCGCCGTACGCGATGTTGCTCAGCGACGGCTGGAAGTGGAGCGTCGGGGCGAGGACGTAGACGGCGGCGCCCGCGAGGGGGATGCCGAGCCATTCCCAGCGTCCGTCCAGGGCGACAAGGGCGACCAGGAGCAGCGCGTACCAGGAGTAGCCGGGGGTGAGGAGGGCGAAGGACCAGCCGGTGACCAGGAGGGCGCCGCTCCAGGGGCGTCGAGGGTCCCCGCGCCACATCACGTACAGGGACACGCCCGCGATGACGGCGAGCAGTACGGGGAAGGCCCAGGTGTCTGGCAGGACCAGGCGCAGGAGCGAGTAGCGGGACCCGGCCGAGGGGTCGTCGTAGCCCTCCTCCTCGACGTAGCCGCCGAGGTATCCGAAGACCGAGCCGTGCGAGAGGAGGACGTACGGGAGGTAGGCGACGACGACGAGGGCCGCGGCGGGCAGCAGTACGACGGCCGCGTCGCGGACGCGGCGGACCCCGGACAGGGCGCCGGGGAGGACGACGGCCGGCATCAGCTTCGTGGCGATGGCGGCGCCGATCAGCACTCCGCCCGCCGCCCGCCGGGTCAGGGCCCGGGAGGCGACGAGGCCGAGGCCGGTGACCGCGAGGAGCACGCCCAGGACGTCGGCGTGGGCGTTGTTGACCGCCTCGATGGGAACGGCCGGGCACCAGGCCCAGTACGCGGCTTTGCGGAGGTCGTCGCCGCGCCGTCGCAGGATCGGGAGGAGTGCGCCCGTGACGCCGAGGGAGATCAGGGCGGCGCCGATCTGGAGCGGCTTGTGGCGGGAGTTGGCGGGGGAGAGGCGGTCGACGGCGAGGAAGTACGCCTCGGCGACGGGCGGGTAGATGGTGTGCACGGCGGGCCTGTTGATGCGGGTGCAGTGGCGCGTGCCGTCGGTGGGCGGGATGGCCGCAAGATCCGGGCCGGTGCAGGCGGCGCCGGTGGGGAAGAGCCAGGGGTCGCGGAGCCGGGTGAGTGCCGGGTCCTGTGGGGCGTGGTCGTAGGGGGAGACGCCGGCGGACTGGACCCGGCCGTCCCAGGCGTAGCGGTAGGAGTCGGTGCTGGTCCGCGGCGGCCCCATCAGCCCGGTCAGCGTGACGGCGACGGCCCCAGCGGCGATCAGCCACGCGGCGTGGCGGGCCGGGACCCGGCGCAGAGCCAGCAGCGCGACGGTGAAGAGCACCCAGCAGGCCGCGTACCGGCAGAACAGGCCGACGGGGCCGCTGAAATAGCCCCCGTACACGATGGTGCGGGCGAGGAGCGTCGTGAGTGCGGCAAGGGCGAGGGCGGTGGTCACCAGCGCGGTGCGAGGAGTGACGGCGGTAAGGGCTTTCACCTGCGGAATCGTTCCAGGGATCGGCTCTCCCGCAGGCCGTGCCGTCTCGGATGTCCGTGTTTCGTAAGGTGTTCCGGCAGCCTGCTCGGGCCTCGTCGGGGGTGTGATGGGGGCATGCGTTTCACCCTGCCCTCCGGGCCGCCCGTCACCTTCAAGGCGCGCCTGCACGATGCCCGTACCGCGACCGCCATCGGCCGCTGGCTCGGCCTGGCCATGGCCGTCTGCTTCGCGACCGGTGTGCTGAGCCACTACCTCCAGCACCCGCCCGGATGGCTGGCCGATTCGCTGCCGAGCCGCCCGTACTGGGGTTACCGGCTCACCCAGGGGCTGCACGTGGCCTCCGGGATCGCCGCGATCCCGCTGCTGCTCGCGAAGCTGTGGGCGGTCTACCCGCGGCTGTTCGCCTGGCCTCCGGTGCGATCGGTCCTCCACGCCCTGGAGCGGATCTCGGTGGCGGTCCTGGTCGCGGCCGGACTGTTCGAGCTGTTCACCGGGCTGCTGAACACCTTCCAGTGGTACCCGTGGCCCTTCAGCTTCGTTCCCGTGCACTACGCGGTCGCCTGGCTCCTGCTGGGATCGCTCCTGCTGCACGTCGCCGTGCAATGGCCGAAGATCCGCGACCACTTCACGCTCCGTTCCCCCGGAACCCTGACCCTGCCCGAGGCCGACGGGCCCGACCGCCGGCAGCTCCTCCTCGGCGTCACAGCCGCGGTCGGAGCAGTCACGCTCACCACGGTCGGACAGTCCGTCACCGCACTCGGCTCGCTGGAACTGTTCGGCCCGCGCAGCCCCGCCCACGGGGCCCAAGGGCTCCCTGTGAACCGAACGGCCGCCGCCGCGCGCGTCTCCGAGGCCTCCTTGGCCGACTGGCGGCTGACCGTGGACGGGCCGCGTCCCTACAGCCTCACGTTGGAGGAGCTGCGCGCCCTGCCGCAGCATGACGTCACCCTGCCCATCGCCTGCGTCGAGGGCTGGAGCAAGTCCGCGCACTGGACAGGGGTACGGGTAAGGGACCTCCTGGAGCGGGCGGGCGTCGGCCCGGACGCTCGGGCCCGGGTGGTTTCCCTCGAAGCGGCGGGCGCCTACCGGGTGATGGAGATGGGACGCCTCTACGCGCAGGACCCGCTCACGCTGCTCGCGCTGCGGCTGAACGGCGAGGTGCTGTCCCTGGACCACGGCTACCCGGCGCGGATCATCGCCCCCAACCGGCCCGGCGTCCTGCAGACCAAGTGGGTCGGCCGACTGGAGGTCGCGTGATGAACTTCCGATACGTGATGGGCGGATTCGGGCTGGTGTGCGCGGCCTGGGGCGGGTACCTGCTCCTCCAGCAGCCCGAGCCGTTGCGGATCGCCGCCTGGCTCGGGGGAGCGGTCGTGGTGCACGACGGGCTCGTCGCGCCCGTCGTGATGGCGATCGCCGCCCTCGTCGCCGCCGTGGCGGGCCCGCGCCTGCACGGGGTCATGCGCGGAGCTCTGATCGTCGCGGGCTCCCTGACCGCGATCGCGCTTCCTCCGCTGCTGCGTCCGGGGGGCGTGGCCAACCCCACCGTCCTGCCGCTCGACTATCTGCGCAACTGGCTGCTCGCCCTGGCCGCCATCGCGCTGTACACCCTCGCGCACGTCGGTGTGCGTGCCGTGGCGCGCCGGGTGGGCCGGGAGAGCCGGGAGAGCCGTCGGGCCTGATCGGGGCGGTATCGCGGAGGAGCCGCGGGGCTCGTCGATTGTTCTCGAATGGCCGCTCATACAGCTACTTCGACGGACTGGTCCGCGATCTGCTCGGCCCCGAAGGCCGGCAAGGCTGCCTGCTCGTCAACGGCGATCGAGCACGCCGCCGAGGACGACGAGGCGGCGGCCGTCGTCCGCGGTCACCTGGCCCGGTTGGAGCGGTGCATGACCCACGCGCTGGAGAACGCGGCCCGCAGGGGGCAGGTGCGCGCCTCACTGGACTGTGCCGGGAGCGCCAAGCTGCTGGTCGCCACCTGCCAGGGGCTCATGGTCGGCCAACCCGGAAGATGGCCGTCACCGTCGGCTGAAGCCCCAGACCTTCCGTCAGCCCGCCGAGGGGCGCCTGACCGAGGGTCTGGGACTCCGGGGTGGGATCCGCAGTGCTGCGGATCCCACCCGGCTGTTCGCCGCTCGGCAACCGTCAGCGCGTGAGGTGTACGAAGTGCCGGCCTGCCGTCTGCCAGGTGTCGTACGGGGTCCAGCCCGCGGACCTCGCCTCGGCGCACAGGGCGCGGGTGCCGAGCCGAGCCCACCAGAAGCAGGCTCCGCGGCCACCGGTGCCGTCCTCGACGTACACCTCGACGCGTTCGTCGACATCGGCGGTCGCCACCTCGACCAGCAGGGAGCCGCCGGGTGCGGTCAGTTCGGCGGTCCGGCGCAGCAGGGCGGCGGGGTCCCCGCCGATGCCGATGTTGCCGTCTATGAGGAGGACCGTGCCCCAGCGGCCTTCGCGGGGAAGCGGGTCGAACACCGACCGGCACAGGGCGCTGCCGCCCGCCCGCTCGGTACGGGCCACGGCCTCGGGGGTGACGTCGACACCGAGTGCCGTTTGGCCGAGCCCGGCGAGGGCAGCGACCAGGCGGCCCGGTCCGCAGCCGATGTCGAGGACGGGCCCGGTACACCGTGCCAGGACGGTGTCGTCCGCCGCGTCGGGCTCGGCGCACCACCGCTCGACGTCGAGCGGGAGCAACCAGCCGTCGCGCCGGCGGAGGAACAGCGGCCCCTGCCCGGTACGGAGGGCGTCCGCGTACGGGTCCGCCTGCCAGGTACGGGTGGCGGGCTCGGCGAGCTGGGCGGTCATCGGGCCACCGCGCACAGGCCGTGGTGCAGGGCGGCGAAGCGCGTCCGCGGGGCCGCGGCCGCGACCCGTTCCGCGTCGGCGGGCGTGTCCACGTCGCACAGCTCGGGCAGGTCCCGTACGGAAAGCCCCGCATCGGTCAGGCGCTGCCGCTGGACCTCGCCGGTGTGGGCCACGGACATGGGGACGCCGAGCAGCAGGGCCGGGTCGGGGTCGGCGAGGCCGAGGGCCCAGAACCCGCCGTCGTCGGCGGGCCCGAACCAGGCGTCCGCCTCGGTGAAGTCCAGCCCGGGCGCCAGCAGTTCCGGGGTGACCTGCGGGGTGTCCATGCCGATCAGCAGGGCCGGCCCTTCGGCCAGGGCGAACGCGGCGCCCAGCCGGACGTCCAGGCCGCCCGTACCCTGCGGGACGACCTCGATGCCGTCCGGGATCCAAGACCCCGGCTCTCCGTCGAGGACCAGGACGCGGCGCCGGGCCGGCGTGGCAAGGACCACGGCGAGGGTGTCCTGGAGTGCGGCGAGGGCCAGGTCGGCGGCCTGCTGCGGGGTGAACTGCGTGGTCAGTCTGGTCTTCACGCGCCCGGCGACGGGAGCCTTGGCGATGACGAGGAGGGTGCTCATGCGGAGATCCCCTCGGCCGGTGCGGGGCGGGCGCCCGGCGGCTCGGCCAGGACCTTGCGCATGTCCCTTACGGCGTTCCAGGTGCCCCGCCAGGTCCCGGTGACCTTGGACTTCCCCGAGCGGGGCAGGTACGGGATGTCCGTCTCGGCCACCCGCCAGCCCGCGTCGGCGGCCCGCACGACCATCTGGAGCGGATAGCCGCTGCGCCGGTCGGTCAGGCTCAGGCCGAGCAGTGCCTCACGGCGGGCGACCCGCATCGGTCCGAGGTCGTGGAGCCGCAGTCCGGTGCGGCGGCGCAGCATGCGGGCCAGGGCGATGTTTCCGGCACGCGCGTGCGCGGGCCAGGCGCCGCGGCCCTGCGGGCGGCGCCGACCGAGCAGGAGATCCGCCTCGCCGGCCGCGACCCGCTCGGCCATGGGCGCGAGCAGGCCGGGGTCCATGGAGGCGTCGCAGTCGCAGAAGCAGACCAGCTCGGCGCGTGCGGCGAGCAGGCCGGCGTGGCAGGCGGCGCCGAAGCCGCGCCGGGGCTCGTGCACGACGGTGGCGCCGAGGGAGCGGGCGATGTCGGCCGAGCCGTCGGTGGAGCCGTTGTCGACGACGATGGCCCGCCACCCGGCCGGCACCCGCGCCAACACCCAGGGCAGGGCTTCCGCCTCGTCGAGGCACGGCAGTACGAGGTCCGCGCGGGGCGGACGGCAAGCAGAAGGAGTCACCCTCCACACCGTAGGAACCGAAGGGAGGAGAAAGGTGCCGGAAGACCTTACGAAACGCGGACACCGCGTCGCACGGCGGCAGGCCCAGGTCCACGCGGCACCGCACGGTGTCACTCTGGAGGCATGGCATCCAGCAACGAAACCGACCGGGGCCCGGCCTCCGGCGACGCCGCGGACCGGGTCTTGGCGGTGGACGGCGACCCGCCCGTCCTGCGCCGGGCATCGTCGGCCGTCCCGGCCGGCGAGCCCCTGCTCGTGGCGGCCGGCCTGACCGTAGACCCCGCTGCCCGGCGAGCGACACGGGTTCGACACCGGCTGGCGGGGCAGTCAGGCCCGTACCCCTCCCTCGGGCGTGGGCCTGGGCCTGGGCCTGGCCCCGGCGATCGTCCGGGGCATCGTCGAGGCCCACTCCGGGCGCGCGGACGTTCATCACGTGCCCGGCGGCTGCCGCTTCGAACTGAGCCTCCCCGCACCTGCGTAGGCCGTTCCGGTCGGATCGCGGAATCGAAATCGGCGACGACCGATGAGTTCCTTCATGATCCACAGTCAGAGATCATGGTGGGTGTGCGGCAGGCGGGTATGTGCCCGGCGCCCATCGACCTAATCTGCTGAGAACCGGACACCAGATACCGAGGAACCCAGATGCGTACCTTGATCAGCACCGCCTTCATCTCCCTCGACGGCGTCGTGGAGGGCCCGGGTGGGGAGCCCGGCTACCGCAACTCCGGATGGACCTTCAAGGACGTCGAGTTCCTCCCCGAGGCATTCGAGATCAAGGGGCGGGAGCAGAAAGAAGCCGCCGCGATGCTGCTGGGCCGGAGCAGCTACGAGGCGTTCAGCCCAGTGTGGCCCGACATGGCGGACTTCGCCGACTACAAGGTGATGCCGAAGTACGTCGTCTCCACCACCCTCGCCGAGGACGACCTGGTGTCGAACTGGGGCGAGACCACGATCCTGCGCTCCCTCGACGAGGTCGCCGCGCTGAAGGAGACCGAGGGCGGCCCGATCATCGTCCACGGCAGCGCAGCGCTGAACCAGAGCCTCTCGGACGCGGGCCTGATCGACCGCTACCACCTGCTCGTCTTCCCGCTCCTGCTCGGAGCCGGCAAGCGTCTGTTCAGCGGCACGGACAAGGACACCCAGAAGCTGAAGCTCGTCGAGCACGAGGCCTACGCCAACGGGCTGCAGAAGAACGTCTTCGACGTCGTCCGCTGAGACGGCCTTCACGCGCAGCCCGTTGCGGAACCGGCCGACGACGTCGGCCGGTTCCGGGACTCAGCCGGTCACACCGGCCGACTCGCGCTGGCCGGCCCGGGCGAACTCGGTCATCCCTTCGGCGAAGCCGACCGTCGGACGCCAGCCCAGCTCCTTGCGCAGGCGGGCGGAGTCGGCGGTGATGTGCCGTACGTCGCCGAGGCGGAACTCACCCGTCACCACCGGAGCGGGTCCGCCGTGCGCCGCGGCGAGCTCGGCGGCCATCTCGCCGACCGTGTGCGGTTCCCCGCTGCCGGTGTTGTACGCGGTCAGAGCCCCAGCCTCCCGGGTACCGACCGCCTCAAGTGCCACGGCATTGGCCGCGGCCACATCCGTGACGTGGACGAAGTCCCTTCGCTGCGCGCCGTCCTCGAAGACCCGCGGGGCTTCGCCCCGGGCGAGCGAGGAGCGGAAGAAGGAGGCCACCCCGGCGTACGGGGTGTCGCGCGGCATCCCCGGCCCGTACACGTTGTGGTAGCGCAGCGACACCGCCCGACCCTCCACGCACCGGGCCCAGGACGCCGCAAGGTGCTCCTGGGCCAGCTTCGTCGTCGCGTAGACATTGCGCGGATCCGTCGGGGCGTCCTCGCCGACCAGGCCCGGCGCGAGTTCGGCTCCGCAGTCGGGGCAGCGGGGTTCGAACCGGCCCGCCGTCAGGTCCTCGGTCCGACGCGGCCCGGGGCGTACCGTTCCGTGCCGTTCGCACGTGTACCGGCCCTCCCCGTAGACCACCATCGATCCGGCGAGCACGAGTTCCAGCGCCCCGGCGGCCGCCATCTCCGCGAGCAGCACCGCCGTCCCGAGATCGTTGCAGCCGACGTAATCGGGGGCGTCCGCGAAGTCCTTGCCGAGGCCGACCATGGCCGCCTGGTGGCACACCGCGTCGATTCCGCGGAGCGCGGCCCGGACCGCGTCGGCGTCCCGTACGTCGGCGCGAACGAACTCGGCGTCGGGCAGGGGCGGTGTGCCGGGGTGGGCGGCGGGCAGCAGGGCGTCGAGGACGACGGGCTCGTGCCCGCGGGCCGTGAGGGCGGTGACGATGTGGGAGCCGATGAACCCGGCCCCTCCGGTGACGAGTACGCGCATGCTCCGGACGCTACGCAGTGGGGAACCCACGAGGGGGCTCCCACGCCTGCACGTAAGACTTCCGTCATACGGGAGCGGCGCAGACTGCGGCGAGGCGTGACGGCCAGGTGGCTTCCCACGGGAGGTCAGTGGTGACCGAGGTGGTCGTGGTCCTTCCAGATGCCGTCGCCCGGCATGTCGAGGCGGGCGGTGAGCGGTCGGCGCCACGGGGGAGTGGAGGTGGGTTCGCCCCAGTAGTCGGTGACCCGTACGGCCCGGCCGTCGCGGAGCTCGGCGATGGTGACGTTGCGGTAGAGGCGGCCGTCGCCGTAGTCGCAGGTCCATTCCACGACGATCACGTCGTCGTCGAGGCGCAGCCGTCGTCCCACTTCGAGCGTGAGCTCGGGGAAGTTCCCCTCGACCTCACCGATGAGCTTGCTGCCGCGGACGACCTCGCCCATCTGGGGCCACTGCCGCTCGACCTCCGGGGCGAGCGGCACCCCGAGGATGTAGGCGAGGCGGGTGCGGCCGTTCGATTCCGGTGTCGGCTCGTTCATTGCCATCAGACCTTCCTGTGCGGTGGGCGGCGTACCGGATGCGGCGCGTGTCGTGGAGCGCCGGAGCCGTCGACCACGCTGCCGATGTGGAGGCGGACCCGGCGGCCGGTGCCGCCCTCATCGTCGTCGGAGCCACCAGGAGACCACTCCAGGAATGCGGTGCCGGACAGGTGCACGGTGTGCCCCGTGGCGAAATCGGCGAACAGCAGGGCCGCGTCGGGGTACGGGCCGGTCGCGCGGGTCCAGGTCAGCGCCGATGGGGGCCGCACCTGGACGGAAGCCGAGGTGGCTCCGAGGGAGCGGCGCGCGTGGGCATGGCAGGCATGGCACTGCGACTGGACGGCCACCCCAGGGACGCACACCCTCATCGCGCGCGCCACGGATGCCGAAGGACACGCCCAAACCGCGAGGGCTTCGCCGACAACCTCGTCCAGCACGTTCCGGTCCTGTGCTGCTGATCAAGGCCGTTCCGCGTCCGCCGGTCGAAGGGTGTGCCGGGCCGCGGGACGGTCCGGCGTACGGCGGGGGTCGGCAGTCCGGGTGACGGCGGACTCGACGGAAGCCACGCGGTCCGCCAGGAGCCCGAGGGCGGCGACCGCGCGCGTGAGCGGGTCGGCTTCGGGGCCGCCGAGGCTCCGGGGCGGGGTGGCGAGATCATGGTCTGACCGGGGTGCGGGGCGCTTGTAAAAAGCGGCGGCAGTCGCGGAATGGCCGGTCCCGCGCGGGACGACGGCTTGAAGGGAGCCGTAGGCGAATCGTCTATGTCAGCTCTTCGTGCGGCTTCGGAGGCGCCCCCGGGAGTGGAGGCGTGCCAGCCGGCGTTGCTCCCGCCGTGCCCACCGGCGGACGCGCTCGGGGTCCAGAGGCGTGCCGTGGCCGACGTGGAGGCGGCTGGGGCCGAGATCGAGCATGGCGCGCAGGCTCGTGAGGTTGCCCAGGGGGTCGTCATGGAAGGGCGGGTTCGCCGGCTTGCCGGGGATGAGGCCCATGAAGGAGTTGGCCACGAGGTCACCGGCGACGAGGTCCCCGTCCTCGGTGAGAACGGAGACGGAACCTGCGGTGTGGCCCGGGGTGGGCATGATCCGTCCCGCCAGCCCGAAGTCCGACAGGTCGGTTTCGCCGCTGATCAGGATCCCGGGTTCGAACGGGTCCGCCGCGACGTGGAGCTTCCTGTTCCTGTTCATCAGGCGACCCATCGGCCCCGTCGGGAGGTACGGCATCAGCGGCCGGCCGGTACGGAAGGGTTCGAGGTCGGCCGTGTGCCCGGCGACGGGTGCGCCCGTGAGGCGGTGCAGTTCCGCTGCGGAGCCGAAGTGGTCGATGTGGCCATGGGTGATGACGATCAGGGCGAGGTCGGCGGGGTCCACTCCGTGATCGGCGATCCGGTCGTGGATGAGGCGTCCGCTGCCCGGCGTACCGGCGTCGACGAGGACGGGGCGTCGGCCCAGCAGCAAGTAGGCGTTGACCGCGTGATTGCCGAGCACCGGAATCGGAATGATCTTCGTGCCGGACATGATGGCCTTTCGTGTAGGGGCCGGGCGTGGGCATGCCTCGGCATCCGCCGGCCGCGAGCAGAGCCGGGCGGGCAGTGAGGGTGGGCGGTAAGGGATGGGCCGGCTTCAGCGGAAGCGGCGGCGGTATTCGGCGGGGGTCGTCCCCAGATGCCGTTGGAAGCACCGGTGGAGGGTCTGCAGGGAGCCGAGGCCGCTGGCGGTGGCCACCTGCGGCAGACCGGCGTCGCTCTCCTCGAGGAGGCGCCGTGCGGCCTCCAGCCGGGCCGACTCCACGTAGGCGGCGGGCGTGGTGCCGGTGCGCTGCGCGAAGAGCCGGGAGAAGTGCCGCGTGCTGAGGCTGAGGCGCTGGGCGAGAGCCTCGGCGGAGAGGTCCGCGTCGGGGTGTTCGGTGATCCACTGACGGAGTTCGCCGATGCGGTCGTCAGCGGGTGCCCGGACGGAAAGGGGCACGCTGAACTGGCTCTGGCCGCCGGAGCGTTTGACGTACATGACCATCATGCGCGCGGTGGCGAGCGCGAGGGCCTGACCGTGGTCCTCGGCCACCATCGCCAGTGCCATGTCCATCCCCGAGGTGATCCCGGCACAGGTCCATACCGAACCGGAGCGGATGAAGATCGGATCGGGGTCCACGTCGACCTCTGGATGCGCGGCGGCCAGTTGCGCCGCCGTGAGCCAGTGGGTGGTGGCGGTCCGGCCGTCCAGCAGACCGGCCGCGGCCAGCAGATGGGCGCCGGCGCACACCGATCCGGTACGCCCCGCCCGCGGTGCCGCCGTACGGAGCCAGCCGGTGACCACCGGATCGACGACGGCCTGGACGCCACCCCCTTCGTGGTGAGAGACCGCCCCGGACACCAGGAGGGTGTCGACGCGGCCGGTCACCTCGTCCAGCCGCAGGTCGGAGTGGACCCGCAGGCCGCTGGAGGTGGCCACCGGACCGCCGTCCTCCGTGGCGACCTGGACGGAGTAGCCGGGGAACCCTCCCTCGGAGACCCTGGACGCGACCGAGAACACCTCGGCGGGACCTGTGATGTCCAGGAGCTCCACGCCGGGGAAGGCGACGATGACGACACGGTGGGCTGCGGGCATGCACTGATCCTCGTTCCCCTGCCCTGGTGTCTGCAATGACGAGGTTGTCTCAGATCCGGCCATCGGCTCGGCTGGGCGCGGGGACGCCGCGGCCGAGGAGCTCGGCCAGCCCACGCCGGGTAGCGGCCAGGACGACCCGGTCCTCCGGCTTGAGGACGTACCCCGGGTGCAGTTCCCAGACCGGCCCCGACTGCGGGGCGGGCCCCTCCGTTCGGGCGGCGGCCAGGTCGGGTGATTTCTTCTATTTCTTCGTATTTCGCCAGCCAGAAGAACATGCCGCACCGGTACCGCACCTGCTCCGGCGACACGCCAGGTGGGAGAAATCCCCGCCGAGCCCACGCGGCGAGGCCCACGTCGAGGATCTTGGCGGCTTTGCCGATGGAGCCGTGCGTGAAGTAGCAGTAGATCTTGAAGGTGACAGCGGGTCCGCCCACGCAACCTCGGCTGGAACAGCGCACACAGGATCAGCGCGGCGATGGCCGTCTTCCTCACTCCGCGCGTGCTCTCAGTCGGGTATCGCCGGGCTTCCCGCGGGCGAACGCACGGCGTATCCGGCCCGTACCGGATTCCGCCCCCGCACCTCCCGCACCGTCACAGAACCCCATTCGCTCCGCGCGCTCCTCGTGCGTGTCCGGCACGACGGCTACGCCATGGCCGGCGAGGAGCTGGAGGGCGCCGGTCGCGCACAGAGCCGCACTCGGCGAGTGCGGCTCTGCGGACTGTCGTCTCAGCTGATCGCGATGTCGTCGATGTAGCCGCGGTAGCTGCCGGAGCCCGGGTTCTTCTGGTCGTAGCCGACCAGGATCCGGCTGATCTGCTTGCCCGCGTTCTGGTCGAGGCTGACCGTGACGTAGTTCCAGGTGTCGAGGGTGAGGGCCGTGCACTGTTCGGCGGGGCCGGCCCGGTGGCCCCTTTGGTCCCAGGACCAGCTGTCACGCAGGGTGCTGCCGTCGGTGAACACCAGGTCCACGGCGGCGCATGCGCTGTTTCGCGACCCGTCGGCGACCGCGGCGGCGGTGGCGTGGCTCTGCGGGTAGATCCAGTAGCTGAGGGTCTTTCTGTCAGGCATCGCGGTGCCGATGGCCAGCGGGCTGCTGCTCAGGTCGTAGATCTTCATGTAGGCGTCGGCATGGTCTGTGCCGGTCCGGGTGGATCCGGAGTACACCAGTGCGCCGGTGCCGGTGTGGGAGGTTCCGTCACTGCCGATACCTGCCTGAGGGCCGTCGACGTGGTGGAGGCCTCCACCGGCCGTGTCGACCGCGTGGGTCCAGGCCGGGACCGGGTCGCTCGACTCGAAGCCGGAGCGGAAGCTGCCGGCCGGGGCCGGCTTCTGCGGCCGTACGGGAGCCGGTGCGGGCTGCTCCGGTGCGGGCTGATCCGGTGTGGTCATGCTCTTGGTCGGTCCGTCACTGATGCAGGCGGGCTGCCGTACCCAATTGCCGTTCTCGTCGAGCTTGTCCGCGGCGACACCCGAGTCGTACATCATGGTCGCCCCCGACCCGGCGGGGTAGGCGACGGTGATCTCGGCGTCGGTGGAGTAGGTCCACTCGTCCCAACTGCCCTTGGCGAAGACGAACCGGCCGGTGTAGGTCTTGCTGACCGGGAAGGCCTTCACCCAGGTCGTGGAGTGTGCAGGCGCCGCGGGGACCACGGCGCGGTAGGTCTTCTCCTCCGTGTTGGTCGTACCGGTCTGGACCGAATGGGTGATCAGCTGGGATGCCTCGACCGCGAAGTCGGCGTGCCAGAAATCACTGGAGGAACCCAGCTTGACGGTGATGGTTTCCTTCGTGCCGTTGGCGATGGAATCCGTCGTGATGGTGGAGGTGCTGTTGGTCACCTTGTAGTCGACGGTGGTCGACGGGATCGCTGCGTCGGTGTGCTGCACCTGCAGGCACAGGGCCACCCCTGCATCGTTGCCGGTCACCGCCGCCTGCGTCTGGCTGTAGCTGCAGTACGGGTAGGCCGAATGCGCAAGGACGGCGGCATCGCATTTGGTCAGCGCGTACTTGGCGGCCCAGTCGGTGGTGAAGTCCTTGCCGCCGCCGAAGCGGGAGCCCCACAACTGGTTCTCCTTGCCGTGACACGGCCACATGTTCAGGTAGTCGGAGTGGCCGGCGAGCCAGCTGCTCGCCACGTCCATGCATTGGTCGTCGACCACGTTGCGGATCATGAACTTCGTTCCCGAGTCTTTGAGCTGACCCGGCTGGAAATACCAGTACTGATACTTCTGGGAGCCGTCGCACCGCTGCTGCTCCACAGGCCGGATCCGCCACGTGGAGTCCCACCATCCCGGCATCAGACACAACCCGGAATTCGTCTTGATCTGGAAACTTCCGTCACCTTGCGGTCGCAACGAAAACACCTGGTTGGAGCCGTCGTTGCGGTCATAGGCCTGTAGCCACGCCCCGGAATCGGACGAACTCCAGGGCACGTCCATCGCCCGCTGGTCCTTGGCGAGCATGAAGACACAGTCCTCGGCGCTCTTGCCGTCACCGGTGTAGCGGCACTGGTGGGACGTCTCGCCGGCCGCCTGCGCCTGCTGGGCCCCCGCCCCCAGTAGGGCGGCAACCAGTGCCAGAATCGTCGACACGAGGACCCCGATGGGTACCGGGGGTCTGGGGCGCCGCCTTCTGGGCACGTGAGCCCGAACGGCATCGCTGCTGTGCATCTGCCACTTCCTCCTTCGTCGTGGCACCCTGCACGGTGCGCCTCCGCCTCCAGGGGATCAGAAGCGGCCCCAGGACTTCGCCGCACTGCGTGAGGGTCCATTCGTTCGATCCGACGGTCCTGCGAGGAGGGAGCCGTCGTAGCACCGCCAAAGTAGGAACGCGCAGCTGCCGATACATCCGTCACCTGACGTAGGAATGCTTGGGGTCGGCGGGTGTCCGGGCCAGGACGATCGGGTGTGGCAGGCCGACGCCGGAGAAAGGCGCCCCCGGATTGACTGTCCGGCCTCCGAAGCCTCTTATGAAGCTCAAATGTGCGCCACCCGGTACGTATCGGAACGGGACTGCGTCTATTGTCTGCTGTCGTGGAGTCAGCTCCACGAGTCGCAGCACGGCGCGTGTGACGTGCAGAGGTGCGGCCTTGGCCGAATGCGGGAATGCGACCGTCACCACCTGCTGTCGGGGAAGGGCAGTCAGTCAGAGGCCGTTACCTCTCGTCGGGCAGCTGACTCATCTGGAACCGACACCGCGGCACCACCGGCCGGGTCCGGCGCAAGGCTGCCTGATTCAGCAGGCAGATGGCATCACTACGGGAGAGACGGCCGTGCAATTCTTGGGGCCTCGCCTCGTCGGACGCGATGCCGAAACGGCGATCCTCACCACTCTGGCGGTACGTGCCGCGCGCGGCTCGGGGCAGGCCGCGTTCATCGCCGGCGAGGCCGGGGCGGGCAAGACAGCGCTGCTTCGGTGCGCGGCGGCAGGCGCCGAAGACGCCGGCCTCCAGGCGTTGTGGGGCTCGGCTCGGGAGCCGGAGGCGCATCGCCCGTTCGCGTTGATATCGGCCTGCCTGGGGATCGATGACGGTCCTGTGGATCCGCTGCGGGCGCGGGCCGCCGAAGTCCTCCTGGGGCAGGCCCGGTACGGGCTGCCTGGCACGCCGGGAGGCGCGGATTTCGCCACCGTGGAGGCCATGTGCGTTCTGGTGGAGGAGATTTGTGCGCAGGGGCCCGTAGCGCTCTTCCTCGATGATCTCCAGTGGGCCGATCGGGCCAGTGCGCTGGTACTGCAGCGGCTCGTGCAATCGGTGGCACAGTTGCCGCTGCTGATCGTCGGGGCGCTTCGCCCGGTTCCCCGGGTGGTCGAGGTCGACGTACTCGCCCGCGGGCTGCGAGGCGGCAATCGCACGGTGCTGCAGCTCGGTCCGCTGGCCTCCTCGGCCGTGCCCTTGTTGGTGGCGAACATGATCGGGCATGAACCGGGCCCTCGGTTGCTTCGGCTGTGCGAGGGGACGGCAGGCAACCCGCTGTACCTGGGGGAGCTGATCGCCGCCCTTCAACGGGAAGAGGCGATCACGCTGCACGGGGCCGTCGCGGAGGTCACGGGTGATTGCCCCGTTCCGGCGATCGACACGCTGATCACTCACCGGCTGGCGTACCTGCGTGACGAGGTCTTGCAGGTGTTGCGCGCGGCGTCCGTACTGGGAGCCGGCTGCACGCTCCACGACCTGGCAGCAGTACTGGAGGTGCCGGCCCATGTCCTGCTCGCCGGCGTCGCCGAGGCCGAAGCGGCCGGAATCCTGACTCCCGACGGCCCACGTGTCGTCTTCCGTCATGACCTGGTACGCCAGGCTCTGCACGACGCCGTGCCGGGTTCGGTCCGCTCGCTGCTGCACATCCGGGCCGCGCAGGCTCTGACCCGTGCCGGGGCGGCACCCGAGCGAGTCGCCGGACATCTGCTGGAAGCCGCTCCCCCGGACGGGGAGTTCCTGGTCCCCTGGATCACCGGGGCCGCAGCCCAGCTCACCGCGCGTGCGCCCGGTCTGGCCCTGCGGCTGCTGGGCACGGCGCTGGAGATCGCCGATCCCGCCGACCCACGCTACGAGCAGTTACGTCTGCACCGTGTCGTCGCACAACTGTCATCAGGTCTTCTGGCCGAGGCCGAGGAGAGCGCCCGCATCGCTCTGGCCAGACCTGCCGATCCCGGTCTGGAGGATCTGTTTCGCTGGATCATCGTGCAGGCCGCGTTCGCGCGCGGCCGTCCTGACGTCGCTCTGGCAGAAACCCGTCTTACGTGCGGAACAGCGGGTGCGGCCACACTCGATGCGGTCCGGTTCCAAGCATTTGCCTCGGTATGCCTCTTCGCCCTGGGGCGCCTGCCGGAAGCGGGAGCCGTGGCTGCCGCTGCGCGGCGAGCGGCTGCCGAGCTCGGCGACGCAACGGCCTTGGCCTATGCCCTGCAAGTGCTGGCCGCCAAGCATTTTCTGGAGGCTCCGGGCCTTGAAGCACTGGAGCTCGCCCGTCAGGCATCGCGTCTGACACCCGAGACGATCCATCCGGCGCAGTGGCTCGGGCTGCAGCTCGCGCTGGCCAACTGCTACATGGAACTGGACCTGACCCCGGACGCGGAGCGCACCTTGGCGAGCGTCCGCCCGAGCGCCGAGCACCTCGGGGGTGTGTTCCTGCCGTGGTACCACCTGTCCTGTGCGCTGATGGCGTTCCATGCCGGCCGGTGGGAGGACGCGCAGGCAGAGGTGGACGCCGGCCTCGACCCCGGCGTCCACTTTGCAATGAGCCGGGCGTTGAGAGCGCTGGCGGGGGCGATAGCCGTCCATCAAGGCCGCCGGGACGACGCCGAGACCCACATGCGCCAGGCTGCAGCGGCACAAGACAGCGGAACGGTCTCCTGGTTCTACGAGTACGTCCTCTTGTGCACCCAGGCCCTGCTGGACGAGGCGCAAGGACACCCAGAGCGCGCCTTCCGCCGCCTGGCGCACAGCTTCGATGCCGGAATCGGGCATCTGCCCGGTCAGCTGATCCTCAGCTTCCTGACACCCGATCTGGTCCGACTCGCGCTTGACCAGGGCGACTCGCCGGCAGCCCGGCGTTACGCGCAGGCGGCGCGTTCGCGCGCCGCACACAGTAGCGCTCCCTATCATCTGGGGGACGCCTGCCGGTGCGAAGGGCTCATCGCGCAGGATCCGGAGCTGCTGCTGGAAGCAGCCCGTCACTACCGTGAAGCCACACGGCCGCTGAACCAGGCGCACGCCCTCACCGACGCCGCCGAGCTGCACGCGATACGCGGCCGGCCCTCCGACGGCCGCGCCCACCTCGAACGAGCCCTGGCGATCTACGTCGGCTTGGGCGCAGTCTGGGACGCGGCACGTGCCACCGCCCGCCTTCGCGCGGTCTCCGTGAGCCGCGGCACCCGCGGCCCCCGCAACACCGCCCGCCTGGGATGGGAAGCACTCACCTCCACCGAGCGCATCATCGCCGGTCACGTCGCTGCCGGACGCTCCAACCCCGAAACAGCCGCCCGCATGTGCATCTCGCGCCGCACCGTCAGCACCCACGTCTCCAACATCCTGCGCAAGCTCGGCCTGACCTCGCGAGTAGAGCTGGCCACCGAGGTGATCCGCCGCAACAGCCCGCCCGAACACCAGCAGCCCTGAACGTCGATCAGTCGGCAGAGCGCTCCTCCAGAGATCAGCTGTGGTCGAGCTCGCGGAGGAGTTCCTCCGCCCTCGGCCACGGGCCATGGCCGGAGGAGGGGTTGAGGTGGCCGACATCGCCGAGTTCCACGAGGCGGCCGCCCCAGTTCCGGGCCAGCTCGGCTACTCGCCCGACGGTGCCCAGCGGGTCGTTCGAGCTGGCCGCGACGATGGTGGGGAAGGGCAGCGGCGAGCGGGGCACCGGGATCCAGCCGTGCTCGTCGAGCACGTCGGTGGTGGGGTAGCCCTCCGGCAAGGGCTGCTCGAAGTCCGGCGGCGTCACCAGCAGCGCCCCCTGCACCTGCACCTGCGTCGGGTGCCGCCGGGACCAGTGGACGGTGGTGATCACACCGGCGCTGTGGGCGACCAGTACGACGGGCCCGGCGATCTGCACCATCACCTGGTCCAGTGCGGCGACGCCTGCCTCGCGGCTCAGCCGGTCCTGCGTCAGCGGGGGAACGGTGCGGACGGTACGCCCGGCCTCGGTCAGCCGATCCGCCAGCAGGGTCTGCCAGTGCTCCTCGACGTGGTCGCGCAGGCCGGGGACGATCACGACCACCGGCTCGGTGGTAGCGCTCATGAGGACACCTCCGTCTTCTGCGGCTCCGCCTCCGGGGCGACCCCGGTCAGGCGGAGCACGTCACGGTCGTAGGAATGGCGGCCGATCAGGAACGCCGCGGTGGCCGCGATCGCCACGAGCGGGACGAGCCGGAGCGCGCCGAGCAGACCGAGCCGGTCCGCGAGCATCCCCGTGACCGCGGGGCCGGGGGCGAGTCCGAGCAGGCTCTGGGCCAGCGTGAGCGTGGCGAACGCCGTCGCGGCGATGGCCGCGGGGGTCAGGTTCGCCACCATGGCGGCCCCCGGCCCGGCCGTTCCGGCGCACAGCAGGGATCCCGTCGCGAGTACCAGCAGTTGCACCGGGCCGGCCGGCAGGCGGAACGCGGTCATCAGCAGGACGAGGGAGCCCATGCTGCAGCTGATGGCGACGGCCCACTTGCGGATCGGGGCGCGACGGCTGATCCGGTCCGAGGCGATGCCGCCGGCGATCATGCCGATACCGATCACCAGGGCGAAGAGGCCGGCGGTCGCACCGGCCTTCGCCGTCGGCATGTCGTAGTAGCGGTTGAAGTAGCTGGGCAGCCAGGCGATCAGGGCGCCCGCGATGAACAGCTGCAGACCGCTGCCGATGTAGGCGCTGACCACCGAGACGGAGGAGAACAGCTTCGGAAGGAGTGCTCGGAGCTGGCCCCGCCTCTCCGCATCCGCCCTGCCCGGGGCTGGGTCCGATCCGGGAGCCAGCCGCTTCTCGGTGACCACGATCGCGTAGATGCCGGCGAGCACCAGTCCGAGGACGCCCATCACGGCGAACGCCCAGCGCCAGCCGTACGCCTGGGCCACGGCGCCGCCGATGGATATGCCCAGGACCGAGCCGAAGGCCCCGCCGGCGATGAAGGCCCCCGAGAGCGTCGCCCGCAGGGCGCGCGGGAAGACGCTGAGGACCACGGCGATACCGACACTGCCGTACGCGGCCTCGCCGACGCCGACGAAGAGCCGGCCGGCGAACATCTGGTCGTAGCTCGCCGCCACCGCACAGCCCAGGGTTGCCAGGCTCCACATCGTGGCCGCGATGACCAGGGATCTCACCCTGCCCCATCGGTCGGCCAGCAGCGAGAGCGGGAGGGTGAGCAGACCGACCGCCAGCGCCACGATGCCGCTGAGGGAGCCCAGTTGGGCGTCCGAGAGCAGCCAGTCGGCCTTCAGCATCGGGAAGACGGCGTTGAGGACCTGCCGGGACATGTAGTCCGAGAGCAGGAGTCCGAAACTCAGTGCAAAGACCACCCAGGCGTAGCGCCGGGACACGGGCCACTCCGAGGAACCGGAAACGGTTCTGCCCGGGGCGGGTTCCGCAGTGGTGAGAAACCCCATTGTCATCACCTCAACTGCTCTTGGCGGAAAGGGAAAGGGTCAGAACGGTCTGTCGCCGACGATTCCGGCGCGCTCCATCTTGCGGACGGCGGGCCAGTAGTCCTGCACGGCGTAGTGCTGGGTGGAGCGGTTGTCCCAGATGGCGACGCTGTTCGGCGTCCAGCGCCAGCGCACCTGGTACTCGGGGACGGCGGCCTGGCTGATCAGGTAATTCAGCAGGAGGCCCGCGCCGGGGGCGTAGTCCGTCCCGAAGCGCACGTTCCCGGGGGTGTGGTAGTTGACGAAGTGCGTCGTGAAGGCGTTGACGAAGAGGATCTGTTCGCCCGTCTCGGGGTGGGTGCGCACCACCGGGTGCTCCGCGTCGGGGAACCGCGCTGCCAGCGCGTGACGCTTCTCCTGCGGCATGGCGGCGCCGAAGGTGGCCTCGATGCTGTGCCGGGCCCGCAGTCCCTGGATCTGTGTCCTGATGTGCTCCGGCAGCCGGCGGTGGGCCTCGGCCATGTTGACCCAGATCGTGTCACCGCCCACCGGGGGCGACTCGATGCAGCGCAGCACGGCGCCCATGGGCGGGTTCTCGCGCCAGGTGGCGTCGGTGTGCAGCGCGTTCTCGTAGTGCTCGGGCGCGCTGTCCAGGTCCTTGTAGATCCGTACCAGGCCGGGGTTGTCGGGGTCGCTGCCGGCCACCGGGTGGTCCTCCAGCGCGCCGAAGCGCTCGGCGAAGGCGACGTGTTCGGCTCGCGTGATGTCCTGTTCCCGCAGGAACAGCACCTTGTACTGCAGGAGCAGGGCCTTGATCTCGGCGAACAGGTCGTCGTCGCGCACGGCGTCGCCGAGGTTCACTCCGGAGAGTTCGGCGCCGATGGTGCAGGTCAGCGGCTCGACCTTGATCGAGCCGCGGGAGTGGGCGCGCACCGACGCGGGTGCGCCTTCCAGCGAAGAGACGGTCTTTTCCATGGTGCTTCCTCCTGGAGAGGGTGGAGACGCGCGTGCTGCGGCAGAGGCTCAGAGGACGAAGACGGACGATCCCGTGGTCCGTCCCGACTCCAGCTCGCGGTGTGCCCGTACGGCGTCGTCGAGCGCGTAGCGCTGGTTGATCTCGATGGCGATGCGTCCGGAGGCGACGTGGTCGAAGAGCTCTCCCGCCAGCGACGCTCGCTCCGCCGGGTCGGCGATGTAGTCGGCGAGAGCCGGCCGGGTGACGAACAGGGAGCCGCTGACCGCCAGTTGCATGGCGTCGATGGGCGGGACCGGCCCGGACGCCGTACCGAAGCAGACCAGCAGACCGCGGCGCCGTAGCGAGGCCAGCGAGGCGGCGTAGGTGGTCCTGCCGATGCTGTCGAAGGCGACCGGGACGCCGACGCCGTCCGTCAGTTCGCGTACCCGCTCGGCCACGTTCTCGCGCTGGTAGTGGATGACGTGGTCGCAGCCGTGGGCGCGGGCGAGCTCGGCCTTCTCGTCGGTGGAGACGGTGCCGATGACGGTCAGCCCGAGCAGCTTGGCCCACTGGCAGACGATCAGGCCGACACCACCCGCCGCCGCGGTCAGCAGGATCGTGTCCCCGGCCTTCAGCGGGTGGATCCTGCGCAACAGGTAGGCGGAAGTGAGGCCGCGCATGGTCATCGCGGCGGCCGTCTCGAAGCCGATGCCGTCCGGCAGCCGGATCAGGGAGCCGGCGGGCATGACCCGTTCCGTGCTGTAGGCACCGAGCGGGCTTCCGGTGTACGTGACCCGGTCGCCCTCGGCGACGTGGGTGACGCCTTCGCCCACCGCCTGGACCACCCCCGCGGCCTCGACGCCCAGTCCGGCGGGCAGCGGTGCGGGATACAGGCCGCTGCGGAAGTAGGTGTCGGCGAAGTTGAGTCCGACGGCTTCGTGCCGGATCCGTACCTCGCCCGGGCCGGGGTCGCCGACGACGACCTCTTCCCGGCGCAGGACGTCGGGACCGCCGGTCTCCTTGAAGCGAATGGCGTGAGCCATGGGCGTGCTCCGTTGTTCGTGGGAGGTGGGGAAGAGAGGAAGGGGCCGCCGGTGCCGGGGGCCACGGCAGCCCCGTGGGTCCGCAGCCGCACGGCGGCACGGCGGCGTGGTGGTCCCGTGCCGCGATCAGACGACGCGCAGCATGGGCCCGCGCTGACCGGGACGGCGGTTCGGCACCATGCCGAGACGGGCCAGCGTCTCGTCGGCCCCGGAGTAGTACTCGCCGAGCTTGTAGATCTTCTTGGCCTCGGCGCCCGTCGCGATGTCGCGGCCGAGCGCCTCGGAGATCTGCACCATCTGCTCGATCTGCTCGACGGTGGTCATGCGCTCGCCCTTGCGCCGCCACAGGTTGTCCTCGTTGCCCACGCGCACGTGCACACCGAGCGCGATGCCGATCGCGTTCATCGGCGCCACCGCGCGCATGGAACTCTCGATGGTGAGGACGGCCCCGTCCGGGGTGCGACGGACGAACTCGATCAGGTCTGCCGGGTGCCGGCCCGCGAAACCGCCGCCGATGGCCACGTAGTTGAGGATCAGCGGGCCGGTGTGGACGCCGGCTCGGATGAGCCGTTCCACGGTTTCGAGCTGAGCGAGCGTGGCGAGCTGGAAGTGCGGCTGGATGCCATTCTCGCGCAGGCGCTCCAGGTGCTCCAGATAGAAATCGGGGCCCGCCTCGACGACCATGTCGCGGTAGGCCTTGTAGTACTCGGGCTTCGCGATCGAGGTGCCTGCCAGGTCGTCGTCGGTCATGATCTCGACGATGTTCATCTGGCTGGTGTTGATCGCGATCGTCACCTGGTCCGGCGCGGGGTCGAGGTCGGCCAGCAGGTGGCGGGTGTCGTAGCTCAGCCACTTGGCCTCGCTGCCCTCGTCCTCCGGAGCGAACGAGATCGAGCCGCCGATCTGCAGGACCATGTCCGGCACGGCCTGGCGCAGCCGGCCCAGCAGCTCGTTGAACATGGACATCCGCTTGGAGCCCTTGCCGTCGAGCTCTCGTACGTGGATGTGCAGCACGGTGGCCCCGGCGTTGTAGCAGTCCACGGCCGCCTGTACGTGTTCGTCCATCGTCAGGGGGAGGTCGTCGGCGTCGCCGGGCAGCCACTCCGGCCCGTAGGGAGCGGCCTGGATCACCAGCTTCTCCTGGTTCTCCGGGAAGAGTGAGTCGTCGTGGAAATGCACGGTCCGTCTCCTTCGTGCGATCGGTGATCACTCGCCGGAAGCATCGCCGCGTGCGATGCGAGGGGTTGTGATGTCCGGCGAGGATGGATGCGGGTCACCGGGGACAGCGGGCGCATGGCGGCCCTCGTACGATCGACCGGTCCGGAGGAAGCGTGCATAGGGGAACCCGCTCCCGTCCGGCGGCCGACCGCGTCTCTGCGGTGGTGCCAAGGTAGGGGCGGGCAACGGTGATCGCTTGACTCTCAGGGACAGAAAATTTGTCATTTGGGGACATCGCGTGAGCCGTGCCGAGTGGGCCGGCACGGCTCGGCCGAGCCCGTCCGGCCCGCGGTGTCAGTCCTGGCCGGGGAGTCGGTGCCGGTTCCTGGCGCTGCGCCATGCCCTGGGGCTGCACCCGAACTGCTCGTGGAACCAGCGCGAGAAACCGCTCAGCGACGAGAAGCCCAGCAGGTCGGAGATCTCCGTGAGCGAGCGCCGTGGGTTCGCGACGAACTGCTCCGCGAGGTGCCGACGGGTGGCGCCCAGGAGCGAGGAGAACGTCTCGCCCGAGGAGGCCAGGTGCCGGTGAACGGTCCGCCGGTCGACGCCCAGGCTACGGGCGACCTGCTCGATCGAGCAGCGCCCCGTCGGCAGCAGGACCTCGATCAGCTCGCGCACCCGGTCCGCGGCGGTGGTGTCCCTGGGCACGGCGATCGCCTCGAAGTACTGGTGGGCGTACTCGCGCAGCACTGGATCCGCCATCGCGTTGGGCGCGTCGAGATCGCCCGCGTAGAAGACGATGCCGTCGAACTCGCGGTCGAACTCCACGATGGGGCCGAAGGCGCGCCGGTGCGTCGAGACGTCCGCCGGCGCAGGGTGCCGGAACCAAACGGAGAGCGGCTGCCACCGGGTGTGCAGGAAGTCGCGCAGGATTCGGTGGTAGGCGGCGATGGCCAGCTCCGTGGCCTGCCGGGTGTCCATCGCTTCGCCGAGACGCAGGTCGACCTTCAACGTGGCCAGCCCGTCCCCCTCGGACAGCCGGGTGTCCAGGACCTCGTTGTACATGTGCTGGTGGCGGATCAACAGCCCCAGGGCGCTCCGCACATCGGGTTCCTCACGGACGACCAGACTGATGGGGCCGAGGTTGGAGAAGCGCCGGAACTCCGCCATGAGCAATCCGAAGTCCTCGTGACCCGTGGCGGCTGCCGACAGTTCCAGCACCTGGACCGCGGCGGAGCCGGAGATCCACCGGTCCTGGACCGCGAGGGCGGCGGTGTCCAGGCCCACGCGCTTCATCAGCGGCTGAGGGTCGATACCGAGCGATCGGCACAGCTCGACGTAGCCGCTGAGGGCTGCGGTGCGGACCAGGGGCCTCATGTGCACGCTCCAAGACTGTCCCGAAAAGAAAAGTCTCATGTCACGCCAGGACAAGCACGGCGGTGAGTGGGCAACCTAGCATGGCGCCGTTCGCCGGCCCGGTCCGCTCGTGGCGACCGCCCTGGGCCGGCGAACGCGCGAGGGCACGGAGGCGGACATGAACGGTGTGACGTGCGCAGTCGAGCCGCTGCGCGCACCCTGCCCGGGCCCGTCGCTGCACCGGGGCGGAACACCCGCACGATCACGGACGCGCGAGCTGACTTCGTGGACCACGATCAGCCCGAGCTCAGGCGCCATCGCTGCGGCTCCGGTCGGCCCGGTCGGCCCGGTCGCACGGCACCGGTATCGCCCGCGCTCGCGACGGGGTCACCCCTCATGACGTGATCCGCCCTCGGGCTGCCTCGTCGCAGGCCGAGACGAACCCAAGGAGATTGCCGACATGACCAACCTTGCCACGTTCCTCGTCGACTCCGCCGCGGCACAGGGCGATCGCATCGCCGTCCGCCACGACGACAGCACGCTCACCTACGCCCGGTTGGACGACGCGAGCGCCAGGGTCGCAGCCCTCCTGCGCGACCGCGGCGTCCAGCCCGGCGACCGCATCGCGCTGACGATGCCCAACGTGCCGTTGTTCCCGGTCGTCTACTACGGCATCCTGCGGGCCGGCGGCGTGGTCGTCCCGATGAATCCGCTCCTCAAAGCCCGTGAGGTGGCCTTCACCCTGCGCGACTGCGGGGCACGGATCGCGCTGGTGTTCCCTCTGTTCGCGGACGAGTTCGCGAAGGCCGCTGCCGAGACCGGAACCGAATGCCTGGTGACCGAGCCCGGGGACTTCGACGACATGCTGCGGGCCCACGAACCGGTGCCCGGCGTCGTCGACCGTACCGACGAAGACCCGGCCCTCATCCTCTACACCTCGGGCACGACCGGGACGCCGAAGGGGGCCGAACTGTCCCACCGGAACCTGGCCACCAACACCGCCACCGCGGCCGAGACGCTGCTTCAGGTCGGACCTGACGATGTGCTCTTCGGTGGCCTGCCCCTCTTCCACGCCTTCGGCCAGACCTGCGCGCTGAACACGGCCGTTGCCGCCGGCGCCACACTGACCCTGTTGCCGCGGTTCGAGCCGCAGCGCGCCCTGGAGATCATGGCCCGCGACGGGGTCACCGTGTTCCTCGGCGTGCCGACGATGTACGCGGCGCTGCTCCATGCCGAGCTCCCCGAAGGCTTCAGCGCCCACGGGCTCCGCCTGGCCGTCTCGGGCGGCGCCTCGCTTCCGGTCGAGGTGCTGCACGGCTTCGAGCGGCGCTTCGGTGTCACCGTCCTCGAAGGATACGGACTCTCCGAGACCTCACCGGTCGCCGCCTTCAACCACCCGGACCGCCCGCGCAAGGCGGGCTCGATCGGACAGCCCGTCCGCGGAGTCGAGATGAAGCTGGTCGCCGAGGGCGGCGGCGCGGTGCCCTCGGGAGAGGTCGGCGAGATCGCGATCCGCGGCGAGAACCTCATGACGGGCTACTGGAACCGCCCCGAGGCCACGGCGGAGGCGGTCCGCGACGGGTGGTTCCACAGCGGTGATCTGGCGCGTGTCGACGAGGACGGCTTCTACTTCATCGTCGACCGCAAGAAGGATCTGATCATCCGCGGTGGCTACAACGTGTACCCGCGTGAAGTCGAGGAGGTGCTGTACGAGCACCCGTCCGTCGCCGAAGCCGCCGTCGTCGGCGTGCCGCACTCGTTCCACGGGGAGGAGATCGCAGCGGTGATCGTGCTCCGGCCCGGTGCCGAGGCCACGGCCGAGGAGATCCGGGAGTACGCCAGGGACCGGGTGGCGGCGTACAAGTACCCCCGGATCGTCGCCTTCACGGCCGAGCTCCCCAAGGGCCCCACCGGCAAGATCCTCAAGCGCGAGATCGTGGTCACCGGTCGGTGAGACCTCCGGACGGGCTCGGCCTCGGTCCGGCTCCCGAGGTCGGCCTTCCTCTCCCGCCTCCCCTGGACGACGAGGAGCCCTGCCCGAACGGGGCGGCCGAGCCCTGCGGGGCGTCAGGGTTCTCGTTCGATTGCTGTCGTCGGAGACCGGGCATCCCGGTCGGGATCGTACGGAATGGGACCGGTTCGGCACCGGGAGTGACACCGACGGCGGATCCAACGCTGAAGGGCATGGGTCGCCATCCCGGCCGCCCACGACCCTGGCACCGACGCCCCGTCCCCCGATCCCCAGAGGCCACCGCGCATGCACCCACCCATCGGCAACCCGGATCACGACACGATGGAGCTCTTCCTCGGTGATGCGGGTGCACCCGGTACGGCGCCGGAGCCGCCGGCCCCGGTGTTCGTGGACACGTCGGGGCGCAGACAGCGCCGTGTGCGCCGCTGGGGTTACCTGCTGGTGGCACCGGCCGCCGCCTACGTCGTCCTGCTCATCAGCACCCTGCTGGGCGGCCCCACCCTCCAGTCGCCGTTCCTCCCCTCCGCCCAGGCTCCGCACACTCCCGCGCCCGAGGGGACGGCCGGGGGCCGCACTGCGGGCCCGTCCCCCCGCGGTGCGGCGAGCGGCGGCCCGCGCCCCAGCCCGGCGGCCTCGCGTGGCGGTATGCCCTCCCCGGCCGCCGCGACCGGGACCAGCCCGACGACAGCCGGCACCGGACCGGGCGCGACGAAGGCCGCCACCGGACCGGCAGACCCCGCTTCGGCGCCTCCCGGCGAGGGGCGCGGCCGTGGCACCGAGCCGCCGGGCCGCGGCGGTGGCAAGCCCACCGGCCACCCCTGAGCCCGGCACGCCGGGCGCGGTCCACACCGCCGACATCGCATGGCCCGACACCGCACCCAACCGCACCGCACCGCACCGCAGCAGGCAGGAAGCCCCGTCCCTTGTCGAAGAACCGCCGCCGCCCCCACGGCAGGCACAGCTCCGTACGCAACGTCCCCCTGCGCACCCACTGGCTGCTGCTGACCACACTCGTGCTCACGCTCTCGGCGGCGCTGCTCCTCCAGGGCTACACCCAGCACCTGTTCGACTCCACTCCCGACGGGGCTCCCCGTGAGCGGGGTCGGGCCACCTCCGTCCCGGCGGGCGTCAGCTCCGGCGGGCCGGTGATCGAGGGGGCGGCCGGCCGCACCGCCGCCCCGGCGGCCCGCACCCTCGCGCTGACCTTCGACGACGGCCCCGACCCCGTCTGGACGCCGAAGATCCTCGACGTGCTGCGCCGCAACGACGTGCCCGCCACCTTCTTCACCGTCGGCACCCGGGTCGCCGAGAACCCCGGACTCGCCCGCCGGATCGTCGACGAGGGCCACCAGATCGGCCTGCACAGCTTCACCCACACCGATCTCGGCACCGCGTCCGCCTGGCGGCGTTCCCTGGAACTGCGCGAGACTCAGCTCGTCATCGCCGGCGCCACCGGCGTCACCACGCCGCTGCTGCGCCCGCCTTACTCCTCCACCAACAAGGCGCTCGGCGACGCCGACTGGAACGCCGTCGTCCAGGCCGGGCAGGAGGGGTACCTGACCGTCCTGACGACCCTGGACAGCCAGGACTGGCGACGCCCGGGCACAGAGCAGATCATCGCCGGCGCCACCCCGAAGGACGCCGCCGGGCAGATCGTGCTGCTGCACGACGCGGGCGGGGACCGTACGCAGACGGTCGCCGCGCTCGAACAGCTCGTGCCGCGGCTGAAGGCGTCCGGCTGGACGTTCGTCACCGTGGGCGACGCGGTCGCCCTCCCCGAAGCCGTGCAGCCGGCCGGGACCATGGACCGGTGGCACGGCCTCGCCCTCATCACGGCGATCCGCACCAGCGACTGGATCATCGAAGCCCTCTCGTGGCTGCTGTGGGCGGCGGGCGCGATCAGCCTGCTGCGTGCGGTCGCCGTCTTCGTCGCCGCCAGGCGGCACGTGCGGATGCGCCGCAGGCCCTGGGGTGCTCCGGTCACCGAACCCGTGAGCGTCATCGTCCCCGCCTACAACGAGAGCGCCGGCATCGAGGCCGCCGTCCGTTCCCTGGTGGCCTCCGACCACCAGGTCGAGGTCATCGTCGTGGATGACGGCTCCACGGACGGCACGGCCGACATCGTCGAGGGCCTCCGGCTGCCCGGCGTACGGGTCATCCGGCAGCAGAACGCCGGAAAGCCGGCCGCCCTCAACACGGGCATCGCCGCGGCCTACTGCAATCTGCTCGTCATGGTCGACGGCGACACCGTCTTCGAACCGGACGCCGTCCGCATGATCGTCCAGCCCTTCGCCCAGCGCCGCGTGGGGGCGGTCTCCGGCAACGCCAAGGTGGTCAACCGGGGCGGGCTGCTCGGACGCTGGCAGCACATCGAGTACGTCGTCGGCTTCAACCTCGACCGCCGCCTGTTCGACCTCGCCGAGTGCATGCCCACCGTCCCCGGTGCCGTCGGAGCGTTCCGCCGCGAGGCGCTGCTGCGGGTCGGCGGCGTCAGCGACACCACCCTCGCCGAGGACACGGATCTCACCATGGCCCTGTGCCGGGACGGCTGGCGCGTCGTCTACGAGGAGCGGGCCAAGGCCTGGACGGAAGCCCCCGCATCGCTCGGTGCCCTGTGGAAGCAGCGCTACCGGTGGTGCTACGGCACCCTCCAGGCGATGTGGAAGCACCGGGGCGCCCTCACCCAGCGGGGGCAGGCCGGAAAGCTCGGCCGACGCGGTCTGGGCTACCTGCTGATGTTCCAGGTCCTGCTTCCCCTGCTCGCGCCCGTCGTGGACGTCTTCGCGGTCTACGGCCTGATCTTCCTCGACCCCCTGCGCATCCTCGGCCTGTGGACGGCGTTCCTGCTCCTCCAGGTCCTGATGGGGCTGTACGCGTTCCGCCTGGACGGGGAGCGGCCGGGACCGTTGTGGAGCCTGCCCCTGCAGCAGTTCGTCTACCGCCAGCTCATGTACCTGGTCGTGATCCAGTCCGTCTTCACCGCTGTCGCCGGGTCCCGCCTGCGCTGGCAGCGAATGGATCGCTACGGCAGCCTCCAGGTGCCCGTCACCCCGTCCGAGCCTCCGCTGCCGGACCGCTTGCCCGTGCCCGAGGCCCCGTCGGCCCCCGAGCCCTGGACCGTACCCGCGGCCGCGCCGTACGGCGGCCACGACGCGGACCCCGCCTGGACGTCCCACCCTCCTGCGCCGGTCCCGCACAGCTCGCAGGACCACATCTGGCCCTCGCAGGGGCCCCGCGACCTGTAGGCGCCGGTTCCGAGGTGTTCCGCGTGGAGGACCGAGCCCAGCGTGTCGCCGCCGCACCCGGGGCTGTCCGGGCAGAGACCGGGCGCGGCGGTGGGGCAGGGGTCAGGCTGCGGCGAGGCTGATCTGGTCGTTGAAGATCACCAAGCGCTGGCCGCGGTCGGCGGAATCGCACGGCTTGGTCGAGATGTTCGGGGTCTGCCAGGCGTTGGCCAGGCAGTAGGCCGGAGCGTAGGTGAGGGAGATCTGCTGGCCCGAGACAGTCCAGTACTGCCCCTGGTCCTTGGGGTTGCACGGCTTCACCGAGACGTCCTGAGCGTTCCACGTGTTGGCGAGACAGTAGCCCCGCGCGTTGCTGAGAGAGATCTGCTGGCCCGAGACGGTCCAGTGCTGGCCGCGGTCGGCGGCATCGCACGGCTTCGTGGAGACATTCGGGGTTTCCCAGGCGTTGGCGAGGCAGTAGAGGCCGGGAGCGCGCAGGGACGGGGCGGCGGTGTCCAAGGCCTGTGCCCCGACGGCCGGCAGGAGGGAGGCATTCAGGGCCAGCGTCGCAACGGCGAGCGTCTTGCGGAGTGCGATTGCCATGGGGCGGAATCCGTTCTTGCGGTAGGGGTGGGATTCGCGCACGACCACGAGGTGATTTCCCAACTCGGACCCGAACGCATGGCAATGGGTAGCACCAGCCGTCGGTGGGCCAACGGTTTCTGCGCGGCATATTCATTCCAAGGAGTCTGCATGTGCGATGATCCGACGGATATCCGAGAGTGGCGGAGCGGGCTCGGCAGCATGCGGGGATATCCCGCCCTGAAGCGCTGAACGGGCAGGTCAAGGCCGCACGCAGACTTGCCCACCCCCAACCCTGTCGTGCCGGAACCGGAGGTCAGAAGCCCCGTTTAAGGGTCACGAAAGAGACAACGAATGCGGGGCCGGGGACGGACGCGCAGCATGGAGGCATGGTTGTCCTCTCGCGGCCGGGTCACCCTCTGAAGGCCTCCGCGCCCAGCCACCGACCGGGCTCCCCGTCGAGCGGCTCCCTTTCGGGTGCAGACCAGCAGAGCTCTGGAATCCGTCGACGCCTGGACCGAGGCATCAGGGGTCATGCTGCCCCGCCGTCCACGAGCCCGGCACGCCTGGAGCCCCGTGTGCCCCGCCGGATGCCGCCGGGCCTGCCCCGAGCGTCCTGCACGGCTCTCGCAGCCCTTCTTGCGGCACTCCTGACCACCGTGCCGATCGGCCAGGCCCACGCCTTCACCGGTGCCAACCACGAGGACATCACCCGGGCCGCACTGCCCTGGGAGCCCGTCACACTGACCGAGATGGCCGATGCCCACGTCGGGGCGATCAACGCCAACGACCGACCGCCGTACTTCGATGTCGGCCCCCTGCACTGCGACAACGCCGACTACCTTGCTCCCCGCTACGCCCCCGAGTACCCGCGGACCCGGGACGAGGCCACCACCGAGCTCCTCGCGTGTATCCGTACCTCCGTCACCCGCTTCCGCAACGCGGTCGAGGCCGCCGACGGCCTCGTCGACGCCGACGGCAAGGTGCGTGCCGACCAGAGTGACCTGTCCTCGCACTGCACGTGGGACGGGAAGCCCGGGCGGGCCAAGTGCGCCATCCTCGAACAGCTCGGTCGCGGGTGGCACCAGATGGAGGACTTCTACTCGCACTCCAACTGGAGCGACCGGCCCGCGACCGGCCCGGTCGGCCTCGACAACCCGCCCGGCCTGGAGCGTACGGATGTGGCGCCCTTCCTCGACATCCGCCGCTACAGCGCCATGAAGGACGCCGATTGGACCCAGGACGCCCGTGAGCGCATCCCCGCGGACCTCGCCACCGGCTGCTACACCGACATCGATTCCACCGGTGTCAAGCCCGCCGACTGCGACGGCCGGGTCGCCCACGACCGCGCCCTGAACAAGGACACCGCCGCATCGGCGCGCTCCAAGACGGGCGACAACTTCCGTCACGCGACGGCCGGGGCCACCGCCGAGATCACGCGCCAATGGAACGACTTCAAGGCCGAGCTGATCGCGAAGTACCCCGATCACCGGCGCGGCGCCCAGATGGTCTGCGCCCTTGTCCACGACGACCCGGCCGGCGCCTGTCCCTGACGGGGGCCGTCTGCCGGCCGTGACGGGGGCGGCTGACCATACGCCGCCGCGTCATACCGGTTCCGGGGTGAAGGGACACAACTCGTCGGCCCCGGCCCGTACGATGCCGTAGCTGCTCTCCGGTACCTCGTTCCAGGCACCGGGCAGATCGCCGAGGGGTTCGGACACCACCAGGCGGGTTTCGTCGGACACTTCCTGAAGGAAGGTGATTTCGGGGTGCAGCCTGCGCAGCGAGTCCACGCGGGTGCTGTAGAAGAGTGACCGTGAGGAGCCCTGGCTGGAGTAGCGGAAGGCCCACACGGTCGTCCCGTCACTGACGGCGACCGTCATCTGCATCGGGTACTCCACGCCGTGTTCGCGTCCGACGCGTTCCACCAGCCCCACCATCTTGGCGACGGCGCCCGGCGGGTCCTCCTCCAGGCCGAAGGTGAGCGCCAGGTAGAACATGGTCTCCGAATCCGTCGTCCCCTCGATCTCGGAGTACAGCGCGGGGTCGACGAGCAGCGTGAGGTCCCGCCGCATGGCGTGGAAGCCGGCGACGGAGCCGTTGTGCATCCACATCCAGCGGCCGTGCCGGAACGGGTGACAGTTCGTCTGCTGCACCGCCGTACCCGTCGACGCCCGGATGTGGGCGAAGAACAACGGGGAGGTGACGTGGTCCGCGAGCTCCCGCAGGTTGCGGTTGTTCCAGGCAGGGCCGACGTCCTTCATGAGGGCGGGGGTGCCGTCGCTGCCCTCCGGGTACCACCCGACGCCGAAACCGTCACCGTTCGTCGTCTCGACACCCAGCTTCGAGTGCAGGCTCTGATCGATCAGCGAGTGGGCCGGTTTGTAGAGAATGGTGTCGAGCAGCTGGGGCGTTCCCGAGTATGCGAGCCATCGGCACATGTGCGATCACCTGTTTTCCTCACCTGAACCTGCCCAAACACCTCGTCGCGCTCGCCCCCGGCCTGCCGGAGTCTGCAATGAGTTCGCCGGTCATATCGCCACGCACTCCACTGCCCTGTCTTCGAGCGCGCTGAGAGTGGAGTGGCGCTTTTTCCCCGTGCTGTGGGCGAGGCCGTGTTCGCTGATCGGCTCTTACTCCGGCCAACCCTATTTTCGCCTCCTGCGCCGCGCATCGCCATGCGGAGCGGATCGGAGGGGCGGTCGCTCCGAGCCGGTGCGATGGAATCAGCCGGGCCGTCCGCTCCACCGTCGGGGCTGTGTACGTTCGGCCGCACGGCCTCCGGCCGCGAGCAGATCCGTCCGGCCCCGCACTGCCCCGCGCCGGTCCAACGCGCCTTGATCCTCAATCCCGGCAAGCTCACGCGGTAGTGGCTCCCGCGGTGATCAGGGCACGGATCGCCGGCAGGCCGGCTTCGGCCAGGGCGCGGCGCTGGCGGTCGGCCGCCGTTCCCCGCCGGCGCAGCCGGTCGACGAGCGAGGTCACCTCGCGGTGATCACCGTTCTCTTCGAGGGCGGGGCCGATGTACCGGAGGAGCGCGCCCAGCACGTCCCCGCTGCTCCGTAGCCGGCCCGTCGGGTCCACCAGCGTGCTGCCCAGTCCGTGTCTGGCCGCATGCCACGTCGCGGCCTGCAGGAGCTCCGGGCGGCACGGCACGAGAGCGACGCCGGCCTTCTCCTCGGCGACCGCGGTGGCGGCGAGCCCGCGGACGACGCCGGCGAGTATCACCGCGTCGTCCGCCTCCAGCTGCACGTCACAGCAGCGCACCTCGACCGTCGGAT